>DATCTV010000019.1 GCA_036567785.1 Desulfomonilia bacterium
GTTGTTGCTTCCACCCGAAACCTCCTTTGCTTCATGGGCTTCGCCCCGGCGGACGGCCCGTCCGCACCGCAATCTCAGGGCGTTAACTCGTGAATGAATGAAGGCTTCGGTGGCCCGGAATATCAAGGCGAATCGAAGTAAACGCCTCAGATTCTTCAACTTGCGCTACATGCTCTGCCCCACTGCCGGAATCTGGGGCGATTCGGCGTCCGTTTCGATGGCGCATGTAACCCCGGGCCAGGATCGCGGCGATCTCCGATATCACCTCTTCAAGTGAGGTGGGGACGTGTTCGTTGTCCGGCATCCGGTCCTCCTTTTGCGGGAGGCCGAGGAAGGGTTCCGTCATGGATGCCGCGGGACTGGATAGGCCGGTCATCGAGAATGCCGTTGGAGCCCGTTCGACACCGCCTGAAGGCGATGTCGCCGGCACCCACAACGGTCTCCGATCTCACGGCTGTTTCCGCTGTCTGGTAATCCGCTTGCACCGGACCCACTGGTCCGGCTTTCGGCAGATACCTACCGGAGGGGAGTTCGAAATGTCGAAGAGGGTGCAAGGATGCAACGGGGCTGTTAAACAAGGCGGGTCAAAAAACGGAGAACGGGAGAATTCGGAAAGGACATTTTCAGTGAGCGCCCGTAACCCCCAGGGTTGCACCCGACCCCCGGACTGCGGGCTTCGAAACGGAGAATCAGGGTAAATGTGCGGGTGAACGTAACTCGGCGTGAAGACGCCGGAAAAGACAAAACCCCGAGGGGGCGAACCCACGGGGTTTTGTGCTAACAAATGACCGTCGAAATCGACGGATTGAATTTTGGCTCCCCAGGTAGGACTCGAACCTACAACCCTGCGGTTAACAGCCGCATGCTCTGCCATTGAGCTACTGAGGAACGTCGGATATATCTATGCATTCTACTTGATGTTGTCAAGACCAATTGTTTTTGTCTCTTCAAGCAGTTTATCCTGTTCCAGCAGAGGGGAAATAGCCCTTCTTATTCTTAAAACTTCATTTCGCAAATAATTGATCTGTGAGGCAAGAAACCCGAAAGAGAGTATCTGCATACCGCCCAGTATGAATATGGCCATGAACATCAGGAGAGGCCTTCCCGGGGTTAATGTATGATTCAGATAAAGGGCTAGGATATATACGCCGATGCCCAATCCTATAAGGGTCAACATGATTCCTATGATTCCAAAAAGCAGAACAGGCCTTTCGAATGCCGTGAAGATAAGGTGCGTGGCCGCTGTCGATCTGAATTTGAACTTTGAAGATCCTTTTTTCCTTGCTTTCAGAACAGCCGGAATCTCTTTTATCCTGAAACCCATTGCGATAGCCTTGGAAAGGATTTCAAGGTGTATTTCCTTGTCGTCGGATTCAAGGTCGAGGCTTTCTATTACTTCCCTTCTGTAGCATCTCACTATACAGGTAACGGTGTGTATGTCCTCTGAGATGGAAAGCCTGAGAATTCTGTTTCCGAGCTTGCTTATGAAAAGCCTGTCTCTGGGCACGCCAACGGTTGAGCCTCCCGGCATGTAGGCGCTTGCCAGAACAATATCGGTTTCTTGATCATTTTGAAGGGTGCGCACCATTTCAAGTATATATTCAGGCTCATAGGAAAGGTCGGCATCGATGGATGCGATCAGTTCACCCCTTGACGCTTTGAAACCATACCTTAATGCCTTGCCCCTTCCTCCATTTTTCTCGTATGAGACTACTCTTACCCTTGGATTTTTATCTGCAATCTCGTGAAGTTTTTCAAGGGTTGAGTCGGTACTGCCGTCATTTACAGGCAGAATTTCAAAGGATTTACCGAGACCAGCCAATGTGGTTTCTACCCTGTCAATGGTTGACCAGACATTTGCTTCTTCATTGAACATCGGTATTATGACGCTTAAATAAGGTTTATCTGTAAGTTGTTTCATGAAATTTGATTTAATATAAACAATGAAAAATTGCCACAAAAGAAAACCCGCCGGAAAGCGGGTTTTCTTTTATTTTTAGTCCCTGTACAACCCTGTTCTCTGAACCATACCCATTTTTTTAAAAATCAATCAATAGCGCAGTAACAACCTACCTCTTTTTAAGCCCCCTTTGCCTATAAAAAGACCTGCACAGAGACTGATTATTTATAAAACAATAGCAGCATAATATCAATAGCTTATATTGATAAATTCAAATCTGTCATCTCACTACAAAGTGAATGCTATGTGTTTCAGCCATATTATTAATAAGGGCGAGGCTGTATTGTCCTTTAGCAGGTTTCCATAACATGTAACTGCCTTTTCCTATTATCCGGCCGTTCAGTTTCCATTTATATATTGATTCCGGTTCAGCCTTGAAAAGTACCTTCTGGAATTCTTCGGGGATATCAGGGTCGATTGCCAGCACTGCGCCGTCGGTGGGGTAAGCGATGGCGGGTTTGGCATGTTTGTTTGCTGCTGATATAGTTCCAAGAGGTTCTGTTCCCTCGATGAAGACCTCTTTTCTATCAGGTTCCACATGTCTGCCATATGATATGTCTTTTTCCATGACCCCGTCCGGCCTGATGTTATCGGCCCGGTTATCCGTAGAATGTAGATAGTTCATCACATCCAGCCAGATAGGGGCGGCACCGCTCATGCCCGAGACATTCCACATGGGTTCGCCTGAAAAATTGCCTACCCAGACACCCACCGTATATTTTTTCGTAAAACCTATGCACCAGTTATCCCGCATATCTTTGCTGGTACCTGTCTTCACGGCGCTGAAAAACCTTGTGGCCAGAACGTTTTCCATCGCAAAGGTGGGGCTTCTGGCCTGCCTGTCAGAAAGGATGTCAGTGATGATGTAAGATGCCTTCTCATCCATTATCCTTCTGCCTGCAGCTGAGGGTTCCCCTGGGGTTAATTTAAGGGGCAGGTAAATACCTGCATTTGCTATGGCCATATAAGCGGCTGTAAGGTCGAAAAGCGTCACGTCGGCTGAACCCAGTGCAATCGAATAGCCGTAATATTCCGGATCGTCGTTAAGGGTTGAAAAACCTGATAGCTTGAGCCTCTCAAGAAAATCTTCTTTTCCTGCAAGTTCGAGCACCCTGACCGCCGGGATATTGAGCGATGAAGCGAGGGCCGTCCTTGCAGATACATCTCCCATGTACCTGCTGGAATAGTTTTCAGGGATATACATCCCGGCCTCGGTTGGTATGTCATAAGGCGTGTCGTTTAGCAGTGACGCCGCTGTAATTATTCTTTTTTCTATGGCGAGTCCGTATAGGAAAGGTTTCAACGTGGAGCCTGCCTGCCTTTTTGCCTTTATCCCGTCGACATACACGGCGGATGAATTGATACCGCTGTTTCCGACATAAGCCAGGATTTCGCCTGTTTTATTATCGGCAACGATTACGGCGCCGTCCCGGACATTTCTGCCCAAGAGCTCGTTTAATCTGTTCTGTAGCGAGGAGAGCGCAAATTCCTGGATGTTTTTGTTCAGGCTGCATCTTGTAGAGGTGATGCCATTTTTCAGGACCTGTCTTGCGACATGCGGGGCCAGGGCGATTTCCGCTCTGATATAATAGGGCCTGGAAACGGCCTGAAAGGCGAATTCCCTGATCTCTTCCTCATGAACTGAGATGCCGGATAACTTTATTATCCTCCATGCCCTGTCGGCGATAGTGCCGGGGCCTGATCTGTTTCCCGGCAGCATGGCACAAAGAACAGCCGCCTCCTTCATATTAATTCCTGAAGGGTCTTTCTGGAAGATCCCTTCCGATGCGGCTCGAATTCCCTTGAGCTCTCCACGAAAGCCTGCAAGATTGAGATATGCCTCCAGTATCTGATCCTTGGTCCATGACCTTTCAAGACCGACGGCAGCCCTCATCTGTCTTAATTTCTGGGGAAGGCCTCTCCTGAAGCTTTTTTTACCCTTTTCAGGGAGTATAAATGATGCAACCTGCATCGATATTGTACTCGCCCCCCTTGATCCCCCTTTCAAGGCTGAACCTGCAACGGCAAGCCAGTCTATTCCCGAGTGCGAATAAAATCTTCTGTCTTCCGCCAGAATGACAGTGTTTTTCATTGCCTCTGAAATTGATTCCAGTTTGACCCAGTCAAGCTTCCTGACTTTTTCATCTCTCCTGATCTCGTGAATGAGAATGCCGTTCCTGTCATACAACCTTGCCTCTGAAGTGGTGTAGCCGGACCTCACCTTTTCAAAGGCAGGCATGAGAGGCTTTCCTGCAAGGAAGATAATAAAAAGGGCTGCTGCGGCAGCGATTGCTGCGGTTCCGGCTTTCAGGAAATTTTTCACTTATTTATCTCCATGATGCCGCCCGGTATTTCACCATAGATATCGGGTGAATAAAGGGCCTCGACCCTGGCTGGCGGAATGTTGAACACGCCTCCACAGTTAAGCCGTATAGTGTATTCGGTGGAGAAATTTCCTCTGGGAACGTACTCGAAATATTTTTTGATGGAATCAGCTGACCTTTCGGTGAATGCCTCGAATACAAAACCGGCGGCCTTTTCCGAACCGGTCAGGAATGAAGCTCCGAGATCGGGCTGAATAATCGATGCACCCGCAGGCACCGGGTCGTTTACGACCACCCACGTCATGTCGGTTGTCGCTTCAATTTCAAGCCTTATCCTCAGGACATCCCCGATTGAGTATCTGTCTTTATATTTCTGTTCGACAGGGGTTATAGTTTTTTTCAGGCTGTAACCAGCATATACCGGTGACTTAGGTGAAACAGCGGCCTGAAGCAGTACTGACGCCCATGGCGAGCCTGTTCCCTCATGCGTGAGTATGAGTCTGGATATATTTTCCGGCAATGAAAAAACAAGATTGTCACCGTCGGGCTTTGTCTTCCAGTCAACAGAAAACTCCTTACCGTTCAGTGTTACTTTGGTAACACCGGCGGGTAAGGCTTTTTCGTATTTTCCGGAAAACGCATTAAAGGCCAGGGTGCCCCATGCATTTGCAGTCGTGGTATCCCATCTGCCGTTTTTCATGCGGGCTGAAAGCCCTGCCGCAAGTCTGGGTATGTCATTGTTCCAGGCCTTGTCATTCAAGACGGCAAGGATAAGGCGGGAGGCGTTTACGTCGCCTGTCACCATAAGCCACCAGAGATTGTCCATGGAATCTTCCGGCACATTCATCTGTGTTCCGCTCAGTACCAGTCTTGCCCTGAGGACTCTATTGGCTTCAGCGAGGCGTTTGTCCTTTTCCTGCAAGGTCATCCTGTTCAGTATGTTTATCCAGCTGATGATGGTCGAAGTGGGCCAGAAGACCGGATCTGTCCTTATCGTACTGATGAGCTGCGGATCGATGTTTTCATACCTGCTTATCGCGTCGATTGCTGCGATCTTTCTTATGGTGAGGTCGGACGTCAGAAGAGGGCCTTTTTTTGATATCCTTCCTTCGGTGAACGCTTTAAGGCCTGTAATGAGCTGTTCTTTCAGATATCCGGGTATGGCATAACCCCCCTCATGTGAAACGTTCAGGAAATATGAAGTAAGGACATCGCTTCCTTCGCACGAGCCGCACGGGAAATATTTCAGGAGAAAATCCCTGTCCATATATGAAGGCAGTTTTTTCAATATCTCATCCCAGGCTGCTTTATCCCCGAGTGAAACAGCCTTTGATACATTCTGCTCGAGACATGAGTAGGGGTACCGGGACATGTACTCTCTAACGCCTGAAAGCCCTGCCGTGATCGAAGGTTTTAAATCGATTTTCACATGGCTTTTGCCTGTGAGGGCACCCTCAGGCATTTTAATGTCGATGTCCGCTGAAGGGGCAAGTCTTGCAAGCACCGCCTGAACAGTTCTTACAGGGACTGTAGGCAGCACTTTCTGTGTGATTTTCATCCTGTCTGAGGCAGGTCCCCCTTTTTCTGCTGCCGAAACAGTGTATTCAATTCCGGATGAACCGAAGGGCACTTTTATGTCCCATGCGGCCTCAGCAGATTGGCCCGGCTGAATATTCTTAAGTGTTATCTCCTTATATTTACCGTCGTTCTTCGCACCGGTTGACAGATTTACCCGGATATCCATTTTTCTCTGAGTTGCATTTCTGGCGGTAAAGACCGCCCGTAAACTGTCTCCTTCACGGGCTATCAGTGGAAGGCCTGAAATGAGCATCAGGTCCTGGCTTGTCCTGACGCTTGCGCTGCCTGTGCCGAAAAGACCGGCGCCGCCCACGGCGATTGCCGCTATCCTGAATGCAGTCAGTGAATCGTTCAGGGGTATTCTGATCGATGCTTCACCGGAATCGTCAAGTTTCAGTGTCCCTTTCCACAAGAGCAATGTGTCGAAGAGATCGCGCGTAAGCTGTCTTCCACCCCCTCCGCCGTGGGGAAGCGCTTTAAGGCCGAAATGCCGTCTTCCCACGACCATTGACTGCGCCGTTGACGTTTCCACCCCGTAGCCCCTTGTCTTCATCATGGAGGAGAGAATATCCCAGCTGTCATTCGGCATGAGTTCAAGGAGTCCTTCATCGACGGCTGCTATTGACACCTCTCCGCCTTTTGCAGGGGAGAGGCTGGATGCATTCCTGACTTTGATCTTTACATCCATTACATCCCTTATCTTATATACGGTCTTGTCTGGTATCACATCGACTGTAAGCTCATGTGCCTTCCATCCAACGAGTATCCCGGATATTCCAAGCTTGTATGAGGGCTTACCGGGATCGAACATCGAAGTAGGTTTCGTACCGGGTATCCTGCCGCGAACAGCAAGAACGGAGACGAAGACATTCGGCGCATACTCGTCTTTTACCGGCAGTTCCACAAGAGGGCTTTTGCCGGAGATGTCAATTACGCGGGCGTCGATTATGCCTTCGCGCTCCATGGTTACAAGCGCCGTGGCCTCCCTGAAAGGCATCCTGACCTGAAAACGGGCAGTATCGCCCGGTTCATAAGCGGTTTTCTCCGGGATAACGTCGATCCTGTCGTCGTTAGACTGTTCGAACCACCAGTCATCTTTTCCGGCAAGCCACATGCTGGTGCTTGTCGATGCCGTGTTGCCGTTCTTATCCGTTGAATGGGCATAAAGGATTATATTTCCGGATACTGCCGATTTCCCGGTGCAGTTCATCATGCCCCTGCTGTCGGTCGAGCCATCATAAAGTCGTCCCATATATTTTATCTCACGGACGTTCTTATAGGCATAATATCCGCCGGCCATGCGCACCCTGTGCGTGTTGTATGTTTCCTGGTAGTAATCGACCGCAATCTTCTGGTCTGCGACAGGCCTTTCATTAAGGTCAAGTGCAACTATATTATATTTGAATCTCTCCTGGTTCTGGTTCCAGTAGTCCTGGCTTATGCCCAGAAGCAAAGAGGAAGGATATACGGCGGTGTTGTTTGATGTGGTCTGAACCTCACCGTTGGGATCACGGTATTCAAGTTCGGTGTGAAGGGTTTTGTATGATGATGAAACCGGCAATCCTTTCAATTCCGCCCTGGCACAGCCGTTCTTATCCAGAGTAATATCAAGCGTCTTGAGGAATCCATTTGCCGGTGCTTCCTGAGACGGCTCATCCCATGAGAAAACGCCGTAGCCGAAATCGGTATCGTCTTCGGTTATGCCAGTTTTTATCTGACCCGCATTGAAGGTGAATGATTCATATCCTTTCGGATAAATGACCCGGTCCCTCATCTCAGAACGCAGCTTCACGCTTCTGCCGGCTGCAGGACCGCCCGAGAGATATGAAAGGGTGATGTCCAGGTCTAAATCAACAGGCTTTACCTGAAGCTCTTTCGGCCCCTGGATGGTCGCCTTCATCAGGGGGATCTTGAAAGAGCCAATTTTAAACATGCCTGAAGTAATTGTGCTCTCATATGAAGCTTCTTCGTTTGAACCGGGAATTGCCTTGCCTTTCTTGCCCAGGACTATCTCATATGAGCCCAGTTTTGCGGCTTCGGGAATTTTCCAGTCTGTTTCCCCTGAACCTGCATCGTTTAAGACAAGGGGAAGCTTGTACTGCTGGTATGAACCGGTGTGAGTAATGGCAATCTCATCCGGGAAATCCTTTTTTGAGGCTATCTTGAAGCCGTTTACGGATCTCTGCCTGATGTAATGCTTCATGTGGACTGTTTCACCCGGTTTGAACAGAGCCCTGTCAAGTACAGTATGTGCAGACAACAAACTGCCGTCACCGTAGTCTGTTTGTGAAAGCTGGAAACGCCAGGGTTCAATCCCTTCGTTCCAGGACGAATGTGTGAATGAAACGTCGCTTTCCTTACGGGCGAAAACGAATATGCCGCCGCATATTTCTGTGAGCGCATGGCTCGACTCCCGGTAGTTGATATCGCACTTGCAGTCAGGAAGGGATGAGGGTTCAGGTAGCCTGCTGTTTATCATCAGAATGCCTTTTCTATCGGTTGTTCCCTGCCAGAGAAGGTCTCCGTTGCAGTTCCTGAGGGTAATCTGCGCATCTTTAACGGGCTTGGCGGTGTCGAGCGATGTAACCCATACGAGAGAATTTTCAAGGCCTTTTTTGAAATGCACGCCCATGTTTGTGACAAGTGCGGCAGCAGGGACAAAGGCGGCGGAGGATTTTATGTTCAGCCTTGTTCCAAGCATTCGGCTTTCGACTTCGATGATGTTCAGGCCACCTGTCCGGACAGGGATTCCGACTACCCTGAAATCTGTCTTCCGACCTTTGAAGTCGATTCTCATGTCTTGTGCTGTGGAATTCTTCCTGAAGACAGAAACTTCTCGTTTGGCCTGTGCAACACTCTTGAGCCAGTCTATCATCAGCTTGTCATTGTCTATTGGAACGGACAGACTCCTTATTTTAAGCCCTGCCACGGTTTTTTTTGATTGAGAAATGTCTGATATTGTCGAGGTCTCGATATTTCTTACAGTTAGGGGAAGCATGGCATCTGATTTTTCCAGTATACCGAAACGGCTTGAGAATTTGGCCAACGCCGGCATGCCGCCTGTCTTGACCCGCATCGGGAATTTAGAAGAGTTGGCGAGTCTGCGGCCATCGAGGTCTCTTATGATTTTAGGAACATCGATAAGGTATTCGGAATTCTCTTCAAAAGGACCGTTAAATCTCAACAATCCAGCCTGTTTTTCAGGCCGGTAGATTCGGCCGTTCTTTCCTTTAAGTAGAATTTTATCTTTATATATGTCGGGAAAATCCGCTGTGAATTCGAGTTCCATGGGGCTTAAAGGTATGCAAGGCGCATCCGGCCTTTCTCTGGAACATATAAACTTTGCCCGGAACTGTTCCCTGGTCTTATAGTTCATTACCATCTCACTTGGAGTTGCAACTCCCGATAAGGATTTGATGCCCTTGCCCCATATAAGACTTACATCAGCCATATCAGGGAATGTCTGTTTTGCCTGAAAGACTATGGCGTTCTCATCTGGTCCGTTATATCTGGCAGATTTCAGCAGCACCTTCCTGTCCTGGCCCTTAATTATATTGATGCCGATTTTCTCCCGGAGGCCTTTTACGGCGAACCATGTTTTCGAAATAACGCTTGCCTCATCGGGAACTGCATCAAGCTGGATTATGAAAATCTGCCTGTTCTCGATTCCGCTGTTGCCGGATTCGGGAAGCACCTTTATGATCGAAGGCCCGCCGGTCGAGAATGTAAATCTTTTTTTGCCAGTGAGTGTTTTACCGGACAGCGATTTAAGGCCTTCCCTGAGAACAAAACCGCAACTGCATCCTCCGGGGAGGTTTGTTCCGAAGTCATACACCCATGTTGTACTGTCGACCCATCTCCCCTTGCCCGGCGGCTGGCAATAAATATCAAAGGGGACAAGATCAGCCGGGTTTCCCAATGCGACCATTGGTTCGGAGAAGGTCACACTGACCTGACGCAGGTCTTTCAGTGTACCCTCGGGGTTGAATGTCTTGACGGATGGAGTCTCGGATGCACCCAGAGTAAAGACTAGAAACATTACGCAAAACGCCGTCAACAAATTGTCCAGTCGAGGGTGATAATGATTTTTTTTCATATATGCCTCCGGGGCAGCAAGTGGATTATTTGCTCATTTCAGGATGCCGGTCGGTATTTTAACTCATAAAATAGTTCGTACTGTCAGGATACCAATTTTGTAGGTATCATAGAACGATATTATCGGATATTTCGTATTATTTTTTTATAAAAAAAGTTATTGACATCCAACTCTATTAGTAATAATTATCATTAAATGAATAAAAATTCACAAAGAATAACCAAACAAAAACTCATGATAGTGGATGAATTAAGAAAAGTAAAAACTCATCCTACAGCTCAGGACGTATATGCAATGGTTCGCAGGCTGCTGCCGAATATCAGTCTTGGCACGGTCTACAGAAATCTTGAGATGCTTTCTGATAAAGGGGATATACAAAGGCTTGCCTTTCATTCAGGCAAGAGGCGTTATGACGGCAACCCGAATAATCATCCGCATATATGCTGCAAGGTATGCGGAAAGGTGGACGATCTTCCGGAAAATATGGATATAAATGAAAAGATCATTCATTCCATTACAGAAGTCTGCGGGTATGAAATTACTGATTACAGCATAGAGCTTTTCGGAATATGTGCTGATTGTAGAAAAGAAAAAATAAATTCAAAATAAAAGGAGTGTTTTATGGCAAACTTAAAGGGAACGAAAACGGAAAAAAATCTTCTCGGTTCTTTTGCCGGGGAATCACAGGCCAGAAACCGCTATACATATTTTGCAAGTCAGGCCAGGAAAGAGGGTTATGTTCAGATAGCTGATATCTTTGAAGAGACGGCGAATCAGGAAAAAGAACACGCAAAAAGGTTCTTTAAATTCCTCGAAGGCGGTGATGTCGAGATAACTGCAGCATTTCCGGCAGGTGTCGTTGGGACCACACTCGAAAACCTGAAGGCGGCAGCGGCAGGCGAATATCACGAGTGGAGCGACATGTATCCGGGATTTGCGAAAATTGCCCGAGAAGAGGGTTTCGAAGCCATAGCCAAAGTCTGGGAAGCGGTTTCAATTGCCGAGAAGCAGCATGAAAAACGCTATAAGGATCTGGCTGCAAACATAGAAGCAGGAAAGGTTTTCAAGAAAGACGGCAAGATTGTATGGCGATGCAGAAACTGCGGATACCTCCACGAAGGTACCGAGGCTCCTGCATCATGCCCTGCATGCGCCCATCCGCAGGCATATTTCGAGGTGCTCGGAGAAAACTGGTAAGACAAATAAATCAGGACTGCCGGAAGGCAGTCCTGAAAAGAGGTTCGCATGAAGAAAGGAATCTTTCTTACTGCTTTGTTCTTGTTTGTATCGGCAGGTTTGTTGAACGCGGATGTACTGAAATATTCAAAAGAAATCGGAAGCATTAAACTGAATGTTCCGGAAGATAAGATTTTAAGAAATTATCTGGGAATAAAGCAGAAAGAAGGTCAGTTTAGCATTCCTGAAATCAGGCAGGGAATATTGATTGTCGAAATATTCAACATGTACTGCCCTCATTGCCAGCACTATGCACCGAAGGTCAATGAACTTTATACAAGGATAAATGCAAGAGCTGATACAAAAGGCCGTGTGATGATGCTTGGCATAGGTGTGGGTAATTCTCCGTTCGAAGTGAATATTTTCAGGAAGAAGTATGATGTAGCCTTTCCATTGTTCGATGACAAAGCGTACAGTGTAGCAAACAAACTGGAAGGAGTTCTGACTCCTCATTTCTTTGGCATGATCCTTGATGGAAAAGGCGGCTACAGGGTTTTTTATTCACAGAACGGCGGGTTTGAAAATGCCGACGAGTTTTTAAACAGCCTGCTCAAGCTTACTTCCGGTATAAAATAGGAGGCGTTCATGAAGCGGTTTTTTCCGATGATTTTTCTTGTCCTGTTTTTGTCTGTTCCGGCTTTTTCGGCGTCTGAAGCCTTTAAAGATAATATCTATAATCCGGGAAGCCTTAAGCCGGTCGACAGCCAGACAACCCTTAAGACTGGAGATGCCGCCCCGGATTTCGATTTACCTGCGGTTTCCGGGGGACATATAAAACTTTCCGATTTCAGAGGGAAGAAGAATGTGGTCATATCTTTTGTGCCTGCTGCATGGACACCCGTATGTTCTGACCAGTGGCCGGGATATAATATCGTCAAGGAACTCTTTGATGCAAATGATACAATTCTCATAGGCATCAGCGTTGACAGTATTCCCACCCTTTATGCCTGGACAAAACAGATGGGGTCGCTCTGGTTCCCGGTCCTTTCCGACTTCTGGCCACACGGAGCTGTTGCCCGGAGTTACGGAGTTTTGAGAACGAACGGGACCTCCGAGAGGGCCATATTCATTATCGATAAAAAAGGTTTCATAAGATACATCGATGTGCACGATATCAATACCCGGCCGGAGCTCGAAAATATTATCGGTGCTCTTGAAAAGCTGTCCCGATAATCTGCGAGAAAATATCTGCCCGGAGATTCTCTTTCTTTTGGCCGGGATTCTAGTCAGCTGAAGGTTATGAAACGATCTTTCGTGGCATTACAGATCGGACATACATCTGGAAGAACGCCGTCAGAAACATATCCGCAAACCTCGCAAACATAATATTGGGTTTCGCGATCTTCCATCACATGGTCCATAGCCTCTTTATATAGTTTTGCGTGGATTTCCTCCACGTCGCGGGACTGGCTGAAATAGAGTGATGAGGCCCTGTCTCCTGACTCTTCGGCCTTCTTTATGAAATCATCATAGGCCACTTCGGCCACTCTGCTTTCGCTTTCGAAGCTTTGTTTGAGGTTTTCTTCCGTGCTTCCCACCTCTTTCAGCAGTCTTAAAGCGCGTTTACCGTGAATTTCTTCGGATAATGATATAACCCTGAAGAGTTTGGCCAGCTGTGGATAACCCTCGGCATCAGCTTTTTCGGCAAAAACCTTGAGCCTGAGGGACGCCTTTGATTCGCCGGTATATGCATCATGAATCGCCTTTTTTATAACATCATCCATAAACAGCCTCCTGATGTAATTTTTCCCTGCATTTGTCAGGGATGCGTCCGTTCCATATCCCCGGACGCGTCAGGGCAAAATCGTATTTCACCGGATCATCAGGATTCATCTCTCTGAAAAATCCGGTGATTTCAAGTGCGGTTTTGATATCCGCCGATTTTCTATTTGTTATGCCCAGGTTTGAACATACTCTGAATATATGAGTATCAATGGGCATGACAAGAAGTCTGGGGCTGATGCTTTTCCAGCAGCCCGGATCCACGTTATCTTTCCTGATCATCCATTTAAGAAAGAGATTGAGTCTCTTGCATGCGCTTTTTGCCGAAGGCCTAGGTAGCAGGCTCTTGAATTCATAGTCCCCGGACAATCTTTCAACCATTTTTTCAAGAGCGGGAAGTATAGTTGTATCATCTGATTTAATGTTTGAAGCAATGCATGCCTCAATTGAACCATGACTTGAAATAACATTTCTTATGCCTTCAATAAGAAAGGCCGTCTCTCTGCCATTTGTAAACCTGTGCTTGAAGGAAGAAAAGGTCTCCTGCAATGTTTTGCCGTTCGATCTTTCTATGAAAAGCCTCGGACTTTTTCCCATTGTATCGAGCACGGTCCCCGCGCTTTTAAGGATCTGAGCAACCCTGCCGTATGCAAGGCATGATACAATAAGTCCAACTACTTCCCTGTCAGGCCCTTCGGGGTATCGATAGACAAATTCAAGGGGATCGGGATGTATGTATTCGTAATGGTTATATGCCCGATACAATCCTTCGAAGAATTCCTTTGAAGGGGGGCTGCATCCGGGCATTATTTTACTTCCTACTTCTTGATTGCTATTCAGGTGAAAATTCGTCCTTGCTTGCACCGCATACAGGGCAGGTCCAGCTTTCAGGCAGTTTATCGAACGGGGTTCCTGCAGGGATTCCGCCTTCCGAATCTCCCTTTTCCGGGTCATAGATATATCCGCAAACTCCGCATACGTATTTCTGCATATTCTCTCCTTTTTTAATTTCTTGTTTTTCTTCTTCCCTGGCGACATCTCCCTTGTATGTAGGAGCCGTCTTTGGCGCCTTTCCCTTCTTGACATCCTGATAAACGGCATATGTAAGTGGTTTGCCTTTTTTCAGCACATCGCAACCAATAATTTCTACAATGAAAACCGTGTGAGTGCCGGCATCGGCTTCACCGATGACCTTGCCTTCCATCCATGAGAGGCAGTTTTCTGTAACAATGGGGCAGCCTGTTTCGCCTTTGAAGTATTTCGCCTGAGACAATTTATCGATGTCTCTGCCAGACTTGAATCCGAATGTGCCTATAAAAGGCAGAGGTGTGTCCTCTTCAAGTGTTGATATGGCCAGTACACCGCTTGCCTTGATGTATTCATGCGTAAGGTTTTCCTTGTTTATGCTTACGGCGACCTTTGCAGGCTTGTTGCTTACCTGGAAGGCGGTGTTTGCAATCTGACCGTTTGCCTTATCGCCGGATATGCTGGTGACAATATACAGACCATAGCTTATATCCCAGAGTGCCTTTGAATTAATCTCACCCATTACATTTTCTCCTTCATTTTAGATGCGATTGCCAGTCCGAGCTGTCTGCATTTCTCAATTGCCTCAGCATTCGGCACCCACTTGATTTTCAGAGGTTCTGCAACTGTTTCAACGCCTATTTCTTTAAGGTATGCATCAACCTGTGCAGCAGACTCGCCGCTCCATCCGTATGAGCCGAATGCCGCGCCAACAAGATTTTTTGGCTTCAGACCCTTAATATATGTAAGAACGTCCGCCATGGACGGGAAGAGGTTGTTGTTCAAAGTAGGGGCGCCTGCGACAAAGGCCCCTGACTCAAGCAGTTCAAAGGCTACATCGCTTCTATGCGATGCGCCCATGTGAATCGATTTCACCTTTGCTCCGCCTTCCAGAAGACCTTCTTCTATTGCACGGGCCATTTTTTCCGTTGATTTCCACATGGTATCATAAACGATGACAGCCTTCATTGTTGGTTTCTGCGTTGCCCAATCCTGATATCTGCCGATGATATGTGAAATACCCTGGCCTCTCCATACGGGACCGTGATCGGGCGCAACTGTTTCAAGCTGCATCCCGCTCGCCTTTAGTTTTTCAATCAGATTGAGTACAAGCTGCGAATAGGGAAGCAGAATATTTGCATAATAAGTGGCCCCTTCGAATTCGAGCAGGTCTGCAGGCAGTTCATCCGCGAAGCGCTCATCGCTGGCCATATGCATACCGAATGCATCCTGGGAAAAGAGGAGCTTTCTTTCCTTTAAATAGCTGAACATGGAATCTGGCCAGTGGAGCATTCGTGTTTCGGTGAATGCAAGCGTCATGTTACCGAGGCTTAGTTCATCCCCGCTTTTGAGAGGGATTATTTCCTTTTCTATCGAGAAATGCTCATTTAATCCCTTTACCCCCATTACAGAGGCGTAGACCTTATCCGGCTCAGTTTCCCTGATTATTTCCGAAAGGCATCCGGAGTGATCCATTTCGGTGTGGTTGGATATGATTATGTCAATCTTTTTCGGATCGATTACTGAAGAAATGCGGCTCATTAGCTCTTCTTTAAAAGGCGCTTTTACGGTATCAACAAGTGTTATCTTGTCCGCAAGTATCAGGTAGGCATTGTATGTGCTTCCCCTGTGAGTGGAGTACCCGTGAAAGTCTCTTATGTTCCAGTCGATGGCGCCCACCCAGAAAACATCTTCAGTAATCTTAACAGCCTTGAATCCAGGCATTGTCAAATCCCCTTTTCTTTGCAGCTTTTTTGATTATGCTATTGACTTGAGCTTGTCGCTCAACATGACTATGTGTTTCATTTCTTCATCTATAATGTCTTCTATTGCATTCTTTGATTTTGCTTCCGGTAGAGCCTTTCTTATGCCAGTGTAAAAAAGAATTGAGTTTTTCTCCGCCTCGATCGCCATCCTGAGTATTTCGGAAAGAGTTGACTTTGCACTCAATGCGTCACACATATCCGAACCTTTTGCAAAGACCTTTCCTTCGGTAAAGGCATGGATGTATGCTGTGGCCATCTCATCAGGGTCATAGCCTTTGAATGCATCACTCAGTATCTCAGAGCGCATTTTCTTGAATTTCTTTTCATGAGCGACTTCCATTTTGGAAAGGCCTTCAAGCATATTCTTTATATCCGAATCTGAGAAAAGACCTGCTGCCTTTGAGTAAAATGCCGCACCCTGCCTTTCGATGTCTTCAGCCATTTCGAAAACTTCATCCGCGTTAAAGTAAAGTTTCATGGTTACCCCTCTTAATAATATTTTTGCAGCTAAGCCTGTGTGTTTTGCCCTTGTACAGGCGGTACAAATACCCTTTGGGCAAGCTCGCGGTCAAGCATAAGAATACCGTGTCCATTATCGCCTATCAGGCGGAGTTCCTGTGCTATTCCGTCTGCATTTGCCTCTTCCTCAACCTGCTCGTTGACGAACCATTGCAGGAAAGTATTTGTCGCATGGTCTTTCTCCCTGATCGCAAGATCAACCAGTTTATTGATAAGTCCTGTCACTTTCTGTTCATGTTTGTAAGTATCCTGAAAGATCGCAAGAGCCGATGCCCACTTTACAGGCGGACCGGAAATAGCCTTGAGTTCAACCCTGCCTCCTCTGTCGATAAGGAAATTGTAGAATTTGTCGGCATGTGTGAACTCTTCCAGCGCCTGAACTCTCATCCAGTTGGCAAAGCCTTTTAAATTCATAGCCTGGAACTGGGCGCTCATCGAAATGTAAAGATATGCCGAGTACAACTCGGCATTAATTTGAGAGTTTATTGCAGCCTGCATCTTTTCACTTATCATGTCGTCACCCGTTGTTTAGGTGCTTATGCTTTCCAGAGACCGTGAAGATTACAGTATTCCCTTGCGGTAATCTCTTTTGCATCTATGCAGAATACTGCTTCGGGTGCATCTCCAGGCTTCAAGAATTCTCTGTATGCTTTTCCATCTGCAATGAGTTCGATCCATTCGATATAATGTTTTTCTTCCATCGGATGTGCAACCGATCCTACTTTCACCTTGATCCCGTGTTCCAGTACTTCTATTACGGGTACATGCTTTTCTTTTGCCGCATCAACTGTATTCTCAGTAATGAGTTTCATGGACTGATGGCAGCAAACGAGTTCTCCTTTGCCTTCATGCAAAACCTCAACAATATTTCCGCACAATTCACACTTGTAGATCTCAAGTCTTTTTGCCATTTGACACCTCCTTGGTTTTTTATTAGTAATAATTCTTATTAATAGCTAACTATTTATATGTCAAGAGATTATGAGACATTAATTTTTTCCCAGAGGCTATCATCTGTTGACTGTTTTATTTTTACTATCAGCTTTCCACCAGCCTCCTGTCTTGATACGGTGCCAAATACCGATATGGGGATTGAACGAAAATAAACAGCCGCAAGTTCACCTTCTAGATAGGGTCCTTTGTCTTCATTTTCAACAGTATAAATATTCTTCAAGCAGATTCCGCCAAGACTTATATTATCAATTCTTGCGGATTTTTCGATGGAACCTTTCGGCGTGTTGATATGAACAAGTGCAATGTCGTCCATGTTTTTCCTTGCATATGCCCTTCTCTCGACATTGTTCATGCTGATGTCCTCCCGTCGATTCTTTCACTGGTTCCTTTCAATCCATCTCAAAAACGTTTTCATTATAGAATGAAACTTAATTATAAGACAATCTTGGAATTGCAATTATAAAAAAACCAAAATCTGCCTGTACATATTTAATCTTTGATGATAAAAAACTCTTTCTGAAGTGAAATAAGGACGGATTTAAAGAATGGCGGCAGTTGGAAAAATAGAAATTGACAGATCATTGTGCAAAGAATGCGAGCTATGCATGTCAGTATGCCCTGAAAAGGCCATAATCATATCAGCTGAGATGAATTACAAAGGTTATCATCCGGCTGAATTCAAGAATAAGACCTGCCGGGGATGCGGTTTATGTGCGATCATGTGCCCTGAAATAGCTATCGAGGTTTACCGTGAGCGATAAGGTGCTGATGAAAGGTACGGATGCGATTGCCGAAGCTGCAATAAGAGCGGGTTGCAGATGTTATTTCGGCTATCCGATTACCCCTCAGAACGAAATACCTGAATACATGGCAAGAAGAATGCCCGAGGTCGGCGGTGTTTTTCTTCAGGGTGAGAGCGAGATTGCCTCGATAAATATGGTTCATGGAGCTGTAGCTGCAGGGGTCAGGACAATGACATCTTCATCTTCTCCGGGAATAAGCCTGAAGCAGGAATGTCTGTCATTTCTTGCCACGCAGGAATTGCCGGCGGTCATTGTGAACATAATGCGGGGTGGCCCTGGCCTGGGCAACATTGCACCAAACCAGGGTGACTATTATCAGGCAACCCGCGGGGGAGGCCATGGCGACTACAGAATGCCTGTAATTGCCCCGGGCTCAATTCAGGAACTGTACGATCTTACCATGGATGCTTTTGATATTGCCGATAAATTCCGATCTCCGGTGCTGATACTTGGAGACGGGATGATGGGACAGATGATGGAGCCAATTGTCATTCATGAAAAGCCCGAAGTGGAACTTCCTGAAAAAGACTATATACTCGATGGCGCCAGAGGAAGACACGGGAGGGTGCTTAAATCGCTCATCCTTAATGCAAGAGGCATGGAAGAGCAGAATTGGAAATTGAAGCGGAAATACGACCTGATGAGGCAGGAACTTCCTCGTTGTGAAGAATACATGACAGACGATGCAAAGCTTGTAGTAGTTGCATATGGAACAGCTGCCAGGATTGCAAAGGGCGCGGTTAAAAGGGCAAGGGCAGGAGGGCTGCAGGTAGGTATTTTCAGGCCGGTGACATTATGGCCGTTTCCTGACAGCGCATTGCTTGAGGTCGCTAAAAAAGCAAAACTGTTCCTTGTATTTGAGATGAGCACCGGGCAGATGATTGATGACGTGAAACTGGCTGTCGGAAACAGGATTGAATGTGAGTTCTACGGCAGGCCGGGTGGTGTAATACCGCAACCTAAGGAGATAGAGAGAATCATCGAGAGGTTGTGGCTGCAGAAGGAGCTGTAGGTGGAGAAGATATTTTCAAGGCCAGCTTGCATGAAACCGGCGCCATTCCATTATTGTCCGGGGTGCGGGCATTCGATAATTCACAGACTCATTGGTGAACTGATCGACGAAATGAACTTGAGGGAGAACATCGTCTGCGTGCCGCCATGCGGATGTGCGGTTCTTGCCTATGATTATTTTGATATCGACATGGTGGAAGCTGCACATGGAAGAGGGTGTGCTGTCGCAACAGGCCTTAAAAGGGCAAATCCTTCTCTAATGGTTTTTACATATCAGGGAGACGGCGACATATCGGCAATAGGTACTGCTGAAACGCTGCATGCGGCAAACAGGGGCGAGCTTATAACAAGCATATTTGTCAACAATGCCGTTTACGGTATGACCGGAGGCCAGATGGCGCCCACGACAATACTAGGGCAGAAGACCACGACGTCTCCTGCAGGCAGAAGCGCCAGAGTTGAAGGGTATCCCTTGAAAATAACCGAACTTATAGCACAGCTTGACGGTGCCGCTTATGTGGCAAGGAATTCATTAGCCACTCCCGCGAAGGTCAATGCTACTAAAAAATCGATTAAAAAGGCTTTGGAAATCCAGCAGCAGGGTATTGGTTTTTCTCTCGTGGAAATTCTTTCACCATGCCCGACCAACTGGAAGGTTAATGCCCTTGAGGCGTTTAAGTATCTCGAAGATGTTATGGAAAAGGAATTTAATCCCGGGGTATTGAAGGATATTACTAAAAGCAGGAAGGCTTAAAACAACTGATATGATTACCAAGACCATCATGAGCGGTATTGGGGGACAAGGCATATTATTCTCAGGTATCTGCCTCGCATGGGCCGCAATGGAGGAAGGGCAGCATGTTACTTATCTACCTTCTTATGGCGCGGAAATGAGGGGAGGAATAGCATCCTGTACCATAGCCATTTCCAATGATGAAGAAATAGCTTCTCCTGTTTCCTCCGAACCCGATTACCTGGTAATAATGGACAATCAATCATTATTCAGGCTTCAGAACCGGATCGTACCGGGAGGAATTCTGTTCCTTAACAGTAATATGGTTACGGACAGGCCGATCAGGAACGATATCGAGGTTGTTGATGTCCCAGTTAATGATATTGCATTGTCATCTGTCGGACTCAGATATTCAAATATGATCATGCTTGGCGCATTCGTAGGGCATACGCATATAATCAAGATATCGTCAATCATTGATAATATGGCCGATATCCTTGGAAAGGGAAAAGCGAGGTTTAAAGATAAAAATATCGATGCCATAAAGACCGGAAATAATTTATTTTCAAAGGGGAACTAAGAATGTCAGTAAAACAGTTTCGAATAAAAATGGAAAATAAATCCGGAATGCTTTCAAACCTCAGTGAAATTCTCGGTGAACAGGGTGTTAATATTAGAGCTATCAGTGTAAGTCATATGGCAAGCGATGCCAGCAACATTTGCATTGTTGTCGATGATCCCAAGAGGGCGAAGGATGCCCTGAAAGCAAGAGGTATTGAATACACCGAACATGAGATTCTGGCTGTTGAAATGCCTGACCACCCTGGCGGCATGAATGCAGTTCTCAAACCGCTGAGGGATGCGAGTATTAATGTCATAACTGCATACCCGTATATAGGCAGGGCCGCCAATCCGATCATGATTATGGAAGTTGACCATATCAAGAAAGCGACAGATGTTCTAAATCATAACTGGGTCAAGGTCTGGGATAAAAGCGTCTATAAGCTTTAATATCTTAACGGGAATGTTTAATGGCATACACGATAACTGAAAACTGTAAAGGTTGCGGGGCGTGTAAAAAGCTTTGTCCTACTGAAGCGATTTCAGGTGAAAAAAAACTGCAGCATACAATAGATAAGAACAAGTGTATTGAATGCGGCGTTTGCGGAAGAATATGCCCTACCGCAGAAACTGTTCAGGATTCGAAAGGCAGATACTGCGAAAAGCTTAAAAGATCTGAATGGCCCAAACCTGTTGTTATTCGCTCCATATGTTCTGCCTGCAGTATTTGTGTTGATATGTGCCCGTTTGATTGCCTTGTCCTGACCGAACCCGAGGACTTTCCAAAAACAATCAAGTCAAGTGCACAACTGGCTGATGAAAAAAACTGTGTCGGGTGCGGCATTTGCAGTGATGCCTGCCCACAGGAAGCGATATATCTGGCAAGGACATTATAAGTCCCCTTTTTTTATTCTTTTAAGAGCTACCTGTCCAACCTTTACGGTCATCGAGTATCCTTCGTATGCAGCATAGAAGATTCCGAAAACAGGCAGAAGTTTCAGAAACCTGTTTTTTGTCGGAAAAATTTTTGAGACCAATTTGTTGAATCCCTTGCTAAGATATTTTGGAGGCAGAACGCGGGTTACATATTGTTCCGTTATTGTTGAAATATCTGCCGTATCTATATCATCCGCCAGTTCATATGCATTGCCGAGAATCCTTAAGATCTCTTCCTCAAGATTGTCATCACCTTTCTCATATCCGTTCATCAAAAGCAGAATCAGGGAGAGTTTTACGCCTTGCTCAAGGATAAGGAAGTTTTCAGTTCCCAGCAGAAGAAAAGATATCAATGTCCCCATACCGGGAAAAATTGAAGGTGAATTTACGATACCGCTTTTGAAGGCCTGTTCATTAGCCAGCTCTTCAATAACATCCTGCATGCATATATTCATGCCGTATCTTCCGGAATTTTCCAATGCCCGCTTCGAGAGTTTATGGGCCCTGTTCAAGTTTCCTTTGATAAGATTATGAACAAGCAGACCGAATTTCCCTGAAACTACATTTATTGTTGACATATTATCCCACCAGCCTGAAATACCGTTGACTTATAGTATCGCTGATTATATACACGATAATATTCAATAGTAAAGGGGACGGGAAAACGCTTTGTCAACAGCTGTCCAGCCTGTATTTTCGTTAATTTTTATGATAAGAAAAAAACAAACCTGTTTTAAATCAAACGCTCATCCTGCCAAGGAGGTATGTTAATGGCAATCAAGTCCATAAAGGATATTGAGATTAAAGGCAAAAGAGTTCTTATCAGGGTTGATTTTAATGTACCGCTGGATGAAACATGTAAAATTACTGATGATTCCCGTATCAGGGCTGCTATACCAACAATCAAGTACGCAGTTGATTCCGGAGCAAAAGTTATTGTGATGTCGCATCTCGGGAGACCTAAGGGAAAGGTTGTTAAATCTCAAAGTCTTATGCCTGTGGCCAGGAGGCTATCCGAGCTCCTTGGAATAAGCGTGAATATGGCGCCTGACTGTATAGGACCGAATGTCAGGGAGATGGTTGAGGTGTTGAAACCTGGCGAGGTGCTGCTGCTTGAGAATCTGCGCTTTCACCCGGAGGAAGAGAAGAATGATCCTGAATTCTCGAAACAGCTTGCCAGTTTTGCGGACTGCTATGTCAATGATGCCTTTGCAACTGCACACAGGGCGCATGCATCCAACTCTGGTGTCTGCAGTTACATAAACGATACTGCGGCAGGATTTTTAATGCTTGATGAAGTCAATTATATAAACAGGGTTCTCAAAGATATAAAAAGACCTTTTGCAGCGGTAATCGGAGGTGCAAAGGTTTCCGGCAAACTCGAGGTGCTTGAAAACCTACTGGACAAGGTTGACAAGCTTATAATCGGGGGAGGAATGGCTTATACTTTTCTTAAGGCTGTTGGTTTCAATGTCGGCAAATCCATTGTCGAGCAGGATCTGATTGATACGGCTAAATCTATTATTGAAAAAGCGGGATCCAAGGGCGTTAAGATTTATCTGCCTGTGGATAGTGTGTGTGCAGCGGAATTAAAGCAAGGCATCCCGGTTTATATAAAGACAGCTCAAGAGCATCCCGAAGACCTTATGGGTCTTGATATCGGGCCGGCCTCCCGGCTTCTCTACTGTGAGGCAATGGCTGACTGCCAGACAATTGTCTGGAATGGTCCTATGGGAGTCTTTGAAATAAAAGAATTTTCTGAAGGAACCATGAAAATCGCGCAGGCAATTGGTTCGTCAAAGGGATTTACAATAGTAGGCGGCGGAGATACTGATGCTGCATTGCATAAAAGCGGCAACTATGACAAGGTCGGTTTTGTTTCCACTGCTGGTGGGGCATTTCTCGAAATGCTTGAAGGAAAAGTGCTGCCTGGTGTAGCGGTTCTGGACAAATAAACATTATTCCCGGAGGGAAAAGATATGAGAAAAAAGGTGATTGCCGGCAACTGGAAGATGTATAAATCACTGAGTGAAGTGAAAACCTTTGCATCAGAATTCAAAGATATGGTTACGGCAATAGATGACAGAGAAATAGTCATATGTCCCCCGTTCATACATATCAGAACCCTGGTTGAGTTATTTGCAGGGTCGCCAGTAAAAATAGGCGGACAGAATCTTTTCTGGGAAGATGAAGGTGCTTTCACTGCAGAAATAAGCGGTCCCATGCTTAAATCTGCAGGGGCAAGCTATGTCATTATAGGCCACTCCGAGAGAAGGCAGTATTTTTGTGAAACAGACGAGACAGTCAATAAAAGACTTTTTGCTGCGCTGAAGAGCGGGCTCATGCCGATTGTATGCATTGGTGAGACACTCAATCAGCGTGAAAGCGGATCTACATTCAATGTTATTGACACACAGGTAAAAAATGGGCTAAAGGGGCTTGCCGGTGGAGATGTTCTAAGGCTTGTTGTTGCCTATGAGCCTGTATGGGCAATAGGGACCGGAAAGACTGCCACACCAGAGATTGCACAGGAAGTACATTCATATATCAGGTCAATCCTGTCAGATATGTTTGGAAGTGAGGCATCTGGAAGCATTCCTATTCTGTATGGCGGCAGTGTGAAGCCTGAAAATATAGACATGCTGATGGCACAAAAAGATATTGACGGTGCGCTTGTGGGTGGTGCAAGCCTGAAGGCTGATTCTTTCGTGCGCATAGTAAAATACAGGAGTTAACTATTATGTATGGAGTTTTATTGACAATACACATTCTGGTCGCAGTTTTTTTAATCATCTCGATTCTGCTTCAGGCGGGAAAAGGTTCCGATCTCGGGGCGGTATTCGGAGGGAGCGGTTCACAGGCACTTTTTGGAACTGCCGGGCCAATGGATTTTATCAAGAAGGCCACCATAGTTCTTGTGGTTCTTTTTATGGTGAACTCACTGCTTCTTGGCTATGTTGTTAAAGCAAAGCCTTCTACAAGCGTTATGACCTCATCTCCAAAACCAAAAGCTGCACAGACTGTACCGGCTCCTGCAGGGAAGCCGGCTGTTCCTGCTGCTACTGCATCACCCGCTCAGCAGGCAAAGCCAGCACAGCCAGCATCACCTCAGCAGTCACCATCTCCTTCAAAATAACAACCTGATAAAATATCACAAGGTTTGGTCTTAATGACCAAACCTTGTGATTGAATTTGATACTAGTTTTTATCTCTTCCCTGAAATCAGCTGTCTTGTGCAAGCCTGATCCAGACTTTGTGATATCTGGCAAGTCTTTCAACTGAATTGTTGTTAATAATTTTCATTCGCTTCATGTCCATAAGGTAGTCTACATGTAGCTGGAGCCATCCCAGCAATGCGTGCAGAGTTTATCTTTGGGCAATCCAATTGCATCAACCAGATCGTCAAGACGCTGATATTTTAAGGTAGTCAGCTTGAGTCTCTTTCTAATGCATTCAACCATTTCCGCATATTTCTCTGAATCCGCATCAGCATATTGATCAAGGCAGTCGCATTTTTCGGGATCGATTCCAAGTTCTTTCATTGCAGTTCTGCTGGCTAGATCAAGAGAGGAACGCGAACGAGAGAAATTCAGAAATTCACAGGGATAGACAAGAGGCGGACAGGCAACACGCATATGAATCTCGGACGCGCCGCAGCTGTAAAGTATCTGGACATTGTCTTTAAGCTGTGTGCCCCTCACGATCGAATCATCGCAGAATACAAGCCGTTTGCCTTCAATAAGCGCCCTGTTTGGAATAAGCTTCATCCTGGCCACCAGATCTCGCATTTCCTGATTTTGGGGCATAAAGCTCCTGGGCCAGGTGGGTGTGTATTTTACATAAGGTCTCATGTATGCGATATGGCGTTCGTTTGCATAGCCTATTGCATGGCCGATTCCCGAATCGGGTATTCCCGAAACGATGTCAGCCGGCATGCTGTCATTTCGCCCCAGCGCATTCCCGCAACGGTAACGTACATATTCCACGTTGATGCCTTCATAATTGGAAGTCGGATAACCATAATAAACCCATAAAAACGAGCAGACCTGCATCTTTTCGCCCGGTACTTTTATTTGCTCAATGCCGTCCGGAGTTATAAGCACGATCTCGCCGGGGCCGAGGCAGTATTCCTCAATATAGCCAAGGTTGAGAAAGGCGCTGGATTCAGAACTGACGGCATAGGCGCCATCTTTTCTGCCAACTATAATCGGGGTGCGCCCAAGTTTATCACGCGAGGCATAGATACCATGTTCAGTAAGCAGAAGAATTGAGCATGAACCTTTAACCATCTCCTGCGCATAGGCAAGTCCCTCCGCATATGAGCCTTGCTCGCATATGGTTACGGCTATAAGCTCGGTCGGGTTTATGTCATCGCCTGATGTTTCGGTGAAATAGTTTTTGTGTTTGAAAGCCAGTTCGGAGAGTTCCGTCGTATTGTTAATCTTCGATACCGTCACAATACCGAACCTTCCCAGATGAGAATTCAGCACCAGAGGCTGGGCATCAGTATCGCTTATGACACCGATTCCCATGTTACCCTCAAATTCTGACAAGTCCGGTTCGAACTTGTTTCTGAAATAGGCATTTTCGATGTTGTGGATGGATCTTTTGAATGAGCGGCCTTTCAGGACTGCCATGCCGCCCCTCATTGTTCCAAGATGAGAATGATAATCGGTTCCATAGAACAATTCTTTAACGCAATCGTCTTTTGAAGCAACTCCGAAGAATCCGCCCATGTTTCCTCCATGTGTATATTTGATTACAGGTATAAAAGACGAGATATTTATGTCAGAGAAAAGAGGTCAGTACAAGTGATAAGTCTTTATCGGTGATTTGAATTAAATGACGGCGGATATCTTTTTAAGGCATCCTATATGATTTGCGATGCTGTATTTCACCGTGCATGACTTGATTCTGTCTGAAAGCGAACCGTACAGTGATTGCCAGAAAGGCTATTATTCCTATCGCTGTGAATATCATCTTTTTGCCCTCCTTTCCGTAATAGCCTCCTGAATGAAGCCTTTGAAACCCAGAATTATACCGACTATAAGGAAAAGGAAAGTGAAGTTGGGTGTCAGACCGGTTACCTTGTCAATGTACATTCCCAGATAAAGCCCGAGAAAAGTCACAACAACCAGTACCAGACCGTGCGCGCTGATTCTTGTTATCTTCTGCATCAGTTCCCTTGGGATCTTTTCTTTTTTATTCTTTTTCATGACACCCTCTTAATCCATATTGTCCTTTAGAAGAGAAATGCGATAAGCTGTCTTGCAGGGGCTGTGTTTACAGCAATCAGCATGATGATAAGCGCATATACTGCTGCAGCTTCCGCCGGCTTGAGTCCGAGAACCTTGTATGTGAACCTGATTCCGATCCCCGTCATGAATAAGCATCCGATTACTATCCAAAGTGTAAGCATCTTGAATCTCCTTTCTTTTGTTTGATTGATCATTATGCAGCAACGATCGTGCCAGATTTCGGGTGCCCATAACATACTGTTATTACAGGGATAATAATAGGAGTAAAAAACGTTTGATGCCACAATGACAAAATATCTGGTACTCTTGCTTTGAGTATGTGACAATTTGTCAATCGGCCTGAGCATGCTTTCATTCTGTCATGACATGGTGTCAAGAATGTGAATCTTTAAAAGATTGACTTTAATGAAGCCGTACAGCAAATGCATATAAAATAATTAATTATAAGCCGTCGGGAGGTGCTTTTTGACAAACTGGTATTCATTAAAGACACCATCGGTGCTTGATGAGCTGAAAACTACAATAAACGGCCTGTCCACGGATGATGCTGCAAGGCGTCTTCAAGAAGACGGTCCGAATGAACTTAAAGAACAGGGGACAAAAAGTCCCTTTGTCATACTTTGGGAACAGTTCACGGCGTTCATGGTTCTGATTCTTATTGCAGCTGCTATCATTTCCTTTTTCCTTGGAGAGCATGTTGATGCGATAGCCATAATGGTTATCGTCATCGTGAACGGGATACTGGGTTTTCAGCAGGAATTTAAGGCGGAAAAAGCCATGGCCGCCCTGAAAAGAATGTCTGTTCCCACTATCAAAGTCAAACGCGAAGGAAATGTGATAGAGATTCCATCTATTGAGATCGTTCACGGGGATATTGTTCTTCTGGAGGCGGGCAATCTCATTCCAGCCGACGGCAGGCTGATCGAATCAGCCAATCTGCGAGTACAAGAGGCTGCGCTTACTGGAGAAAGCGAGCCAGTTGAAAAGCACGAAGACATTGTTGAAGGCGATAATATCCCTCTGGGTGACAGAAAAAACATGGCATATATGGGCACGGTGGTAACATACGGCCGGGGCCAGATGGTTGTGACAGCCACCGGCATGTCAACGGAGCTGGGCAATATTGCATCGATGTTGCAGAAGGTAGGCGGTGAACAGACTCCTCTTCAGAAAAGACTGGACCAAATCGGCAAGAAACTTGCGCTTCTGGCCGCCATCCTTGTATGTATAATTTTTATTGAAGGGCTGATTACCGAGGGCAGAGGTGCAATAAAGGAGCTGTTCCTGACCGCGGTCAGCATGGCTGTCGCGGCGGTTCCGGAAGGGCTTCCCGCCGTGGTCACGATAGCCCTTGCTCTAGGGGCGCAGCGCATGCTCAGGCGAAGGGCTCTCATCCGTAAACTGCCGGCTGTTGAAACGCTTGGCTCGGTGACTGTCATATGTTCCGACAAAACTGGAACCCTTACTGAAAATGTCATGACTGTAACCATGCTGGATGTAGCCGGGCACACTCTTGACTTTACAGAACACCTGAAGAAAACAGGCCCTATTCTTGATTTCGATGATCCGGATATACCAATGGAAAAAGTGCATAACATGGCGCTTCTTCTAGCAGGTGGGACGTTGTGCAATGATGCGGAACTGAGGATTGATAAATCTACTGGCAATATAAGCGCAATCGGCGACCCTACAGAAGGTGCAATTGTCGTTGCCGCGATGAAGGCCGGGCTTTCAAAGACCGAGATGGAGAAAGACATGCAGAGGGTTCTTGAACTGCCGTTTGATTCGGAACGCAAATGCATGACAACTGTACATGCTGCATCAAAAGATACCATCATGGATGAGCTAAGAAACTGGCATGCGAATGCAGGGGCGCCTTCATTTGTCGCATTCACGAAAGGAGCAGTTGACCAGCTTCTCGGCGGAACCACATCAGTATTGAACGATGGGGTTGTTGAGCCGGCCGATGCCAAAATCAGAGAAAGCATTCTGGCGGCAAACAATAATATGGCGGGTAAAGGCATGAGGGTTCTGGGTGTTGCCTACAGAACATTTGATGCAAAACCTGCTCCGGATCAGCTTGAAAAAGACCTGGTTTTCGTGGGTATGATCGGGATGATCGACCCGCCGAGGCAGGAGGTTAAGGAATCTGTTCATACCTGCAAGACCGCGGGAATAAGGCCTGTGATGATAACAGGCGACCATCCTCTGACAGCGGCTCATATTGCCAGGGAACTGGGAATCTATGATGGCGGCAGGATTATTACGGGCCGGGAACTTGCAGGCATGTCGATTGAGGATCTGGAAAACGTTGTCGAGGATGTCTCGGTCTATGCAAGGGTATCTCCTGAACACAAGCTTAATATAGTAAAGGCGCTTCAGGACAAGGGTCATATAGTGGCCATGACCGGCGATGGGGTAAACGATGCACCTGCGCTCAAAAAGGCGGATATCGGGGTGGCGATGGGCATTACCGGGACCGATGTCTCTAAAGAGGCCTCGGACATGGTGCTGCTGGATGATAATTTCGCCACGATCGTGGCCGCAGCCGAAGAAGGCCGTGCCATTTATGATAATATAAGAAAATTTTTCAAATATCTTATGGCAACCAATTCCGGTGAGCTGATGGTAATGATTTCCGCACCTTTTTTTGGAATGCCGCTCCCGCTGCTTCCTCTGCAGATACTCTGGATGAATCTGGTAACCGATGGTTTGCCTGCACTTGCACTGGGTGTCGAACCTGCTGATTCCGATATCATGAAGCGGCCGCCTTATCCATCGAATGAGAGCATTTTTGCGCGTGGCATCGGCTTTCATATATTATGGGTAGGCGTATTAATGGCGATAATATGCGTGGGAATGGGCTATTGGGGATTCAGCACAAACAATCCTGAATGGCAGACAATGGTCTTTACTACCCTGACCCTTACACAGATGGCGCATGTCTTGGCGATCCGGTCTGAAAGGAAATCGCTGTTTACGATAGGGCTCATGTCAAACAAGCCTCTGCTTGCAGCAGTGATGGCTACGATTCTTCTACAGCTTGTTCTTATATATGTGCCTTTCCTTCAGAATATATTCAAGACGGTTGCCCTGGGGCCGGTTGATCTGCTGGTAAGCCTGTTGCTGAGTACTGTAATCTTTTTTGCCGTCGAATTTGAGAAGTGGCTGTTCAGGCTGAGAGATGCCAGAAAAACTGGTATAAAATAGCCATGAATATCGATAAATCAAGGCAGACTGTTTATAACACAATTGATGAAGCCGGAAATAACCTTCAAATGCCTGAATATATATCCGGAATTGAAGGCCTTATTGCCGACCCTAAAGCATCAGCCCGGGATTTATGCGAGATTATCGACAGTAGCCCCGATTTGTCCGGTGTCATAATTAATGCGGCTAATTCTCCTTTTTACAATCTTTCGAAAAGGGCAGCCAGTACTATTCAGGCGGTTCAGGCCATCGGATTTAAAGAGGTAATGGCTGTTGCAAGATGTCATGCCGTATATGAGATGTTCGCATCGGACAGGTCAAGTCTTTCTGAAAAGGTTATTGCCCACGGAAGTGCGGTGGGAACGGCCGCTGTCCTTATTTCCATGCATCTGAAAATGAAGCTGAGTGCTGAAATATTTCTTGCAGGACTTGTTCACGATATCGGCAAGGTGTTCATGTCATTATTCATGACTGACACTTTTGAAAAGTTCATCCGGGAGCTGAACGATCCGGAGAATCTTCTGGGATACCATAGGCTTGAAGCCATTATCTTTGAAGTAACGCATTCGGAAACCGGCGCAGCGGTTCTAGAAAGGGCAGGTTTCGATGTTAACACCATAAATGCGGTTTTATATCATCATAAAAGTCCTGAGAAGGGGCAGGCCCCTTTGCTGGCCTCCATAATCCATATCGCCGATATTATCTGCAATATAAAAGGTCTTACGCCGTTCAAGGGGCTCACTTTTCCTATGGCAGAACAGGAATTGCTTTTGCCTGTTCAGGATGTGAAAAAGGATTTTGGTGCAAAGGACATGGTGTATCTGGCCGACAGGATGGATATAGAGGTCGAGAGGTTGAGGCCGTTTTATGCGGCGTTAAGATGAAAGGAGAAGGACTCTATGATCAGAAACAATATATTGAGTCTGTTTGTTCTCTGCCTTGCTTTTCTTATTACATGGCATACTGATGCTTATTGCGGGCAGGTCAGCCGGGAGCCGAACAAACCTCGGACAATAGAAGGTAAACCGGGTTTCAGCCTGAGCAGCCTCTCTTTCGGGAATTCACAGACAATTCCGGAAAAGTACTCATATAACATGAAGCCACAGTGTTCGGGAGATAACTATTCGCCGACCCTTGTCTGGAAAGGTGTGCCTGCCGGGACTAAGAGCCTTGCCATTATTATGCATGACCCTGACGGAGGCGACTGGACGCACTGGGTTCAGTTCAATATCCCGCCCGGTGTAATGAGACTTGATGAGGCGAAGGGCGGTCCTGATGCAGGGCTTAAAGGTGCAAACAGCTTTGGAGGCATTGGATATGCCGGTCCCTGCCCGCCTTCCGACGGCAGAACCCACAGGTATATCTTAACGCTTTATGCCCTTGATTCGGAAATTAATCTGCAAACAGGGGTCAGCAGGGAATATCTTCAAAAGGCCATGTCAGGCCATATCCTAGGCAAGGCTTTACTTACGGGACTGAAAAAGAGGGATTAAAAGTATGACCCGCAGACTTTTCTAACTTGCAACCCCGAGAAGCATTTTAAGGATAGTATATCCGTCTTCCATGAACAGGCCTGATGCCAGCGCGTCTTTCTCTGTAAACCTTTTAGGCGCAGACATGTTCTTTCTGCTGTCGTAGAGGAGAAACGGCACAGGCTCAGGCGTATGGGTTTTCTTTGCTATAGGGGTCGGGTGGTCCGGCATGAAAAGAAGTCTGTAAGGTTCTTTCATTGCGTTGAGGCCATCAAGGACAATCGGCATTACCCTTGAATCGATATCTTCAATCGCCTTTATCTTCTCCTTCAGATATCCGCCGTGGCCGGCCTCATCAGGTGCTTCGATATGGACATATACAAAATCATGTCTGGTCAAGGCATCTATCGCGGCATTAGCCTTTGCCTCATAGTCGGTATCTATCCATCCGGTTGCCCCGGGGACATTTACCACCTCCATGCCTCTGAGTTTTCCGAGCCCCTTCAGCAGGTCAACTGCCGATATCATGGCCCCGTTTATTCCGAATTCATCCATAAGAGTGGGGCACCTCATGCCTTTTCCCTCACCCCATGGCCATAGCGCGCTTGCCTCTCGCTTGCTTTTTGCCCTGCGAGCACGATTTACAGGGTGGTCTTTGAGGGCTGATATCGACTCGTCAATGATGTTTTTTAAAAGCTTGTCATTGGGCAGATAAGGCATGACAGCCTTTCCTGTGATGTCATGAGGAGGGGTTGCCTTCAAGCCGCTGTTGTTAAATCCGTTTATAACCATCAGGTGCCTGTATTCAACGCCGCGGTAAACACTGACCCCGGAATGTTTTGTGATTACCGGCCTCAGATAGTCGATCAGAACGCCTGCCTCTTCGGTAGAGATATGGCCAGCGGAATAGTCTTCCATGACAGGACCGTCTTCACCCTTGCCAAGGGTCACGAAATTTATCCTGAATGCGGTGTCGTCCTCCGCAAGTGTTACCCCTATGCTTACCGCTTCGATCGGAGCCCTCCCGGTATAATAGAGTGTGGGATCAAGACCAAGAACTGCCATGTTTGCGATGTCACTGCCCGGAGGAAATCCCGGCTTTACCGTTCTCGCCATGCCGAGCGTCGATTTTGATGCAAGCTTGTCTATATTCGGAGTGGACGCCGCCTCAAGAGGTGTTTTCCCGCCGAGCGAGTCTATGGGATAGTCGGCCATTCCATCGCCAAGTATAACAATATATTTCACATCCGCCTCCGTTAAAGCATTTTCTTCATTTCTTCTTGATGGAATTGTCTTCGACCCTTAAGACAATGGGTTTTCCACCGACTTCCTTGATAAGGGAAAGCGTTTTTATAGCCTCCATCATGTCTGCTTCCCTGGCCTCGTGTGTCATCATGACCACCTGCACGAATTTGTCTTCAGGCGCCGGCTTCTGTATGACGGAGAGAATGCTTATGTCTTTTTCTCCGAGTATCCCTGCAATTTTAGCAAGCACGCCGGGTTTGTCCGCCACTTTTATTCTCAGATAGTAGTTTGTGCTTATCTCCTCGATAGGCATGAAGCTCTTTTTCAGACTCTGGTCTTTTCTGTATCCGAGATGGGGAATTCTGCCTGCAACACCTGCCTGTATGTTCCTGGCGATGTCGGCAATATCGCTCATTACTGCAGAAGCGGTGGGCATCATACCCGCTCCCCTGCCGTAGAAAAGGGTCGTGTCGACGATGTCGCCCTTGACATAGAATGCATTGAATACGCCGTCAACGCGGGCAAGCTGATATGAAAAGGGAATCAATACGGGATGGACACGGGCCTCTACTCTGGCGCCTCTGTCTATGGCTATGCCGAGTAGCTTCACCTTGTATCCGAGTTCTTTGGCATAGGTTATGTCAATGCTGTCCAGCTTGGAGATGCCTTCCACATACATGCCTTTTAGATCGGGTGCGGTCCCGTAGGCAAGGCTGCACAGGATTGCAAGCTTGTGTGCGGCATCGTGACCTTCGATGTCCAGCGTAGGGTCAGCCTCGGCATAGCCGAGTTTCTGGGCAGTTTTCAGGACATCATTGAAGCATACGCCCTTTTCGGTCATCTCCGTCAGTATGTAGTTGCAGGTTCCGTTCATTATACCGTGTATGAATATATAGTTATTGGCGATCAGGGCTTCCCTCAAGGTTTTGATTATTGGGATGCCGCCGCCGACTGCCGCCTCGAAATAAAGGTCTCTGCCGCAGGATTGCGCAGTATCGAACAGGGATTTTCCCTTTGCCGCGAGCAGGGCCTTATTGGCCGTCACAACGTGTTTCCCAGCCTTGAGCGCGTTCGTTATGAACGTCTTTGCAGGTTCAATTCCCCCGATCAGCTCAACCACGATATCAATCTCCGGATCATTGATGATCTCGTTTGCATCTGTTGTAAGGATTGCTTCAGGAAGTATAATTTCCCTTTCCCTGGCGATGTCTATGTCGGCCACCTTTTTGAGCGTCAAAGGAAAGCCGAGCCTTTCCTCCAAAAGACCCATATTCTGGATGAGGGTCTTTGCAACGCCCGCGCCGATTGTTCCGAATCCGATAATCCCAATCTTGATCTCTCTCATCATACATTATACCCCAGAGCTTTTCTTATGCCTCTTACCGCCTGTCTGATCCTGTGCTCGTTTTCAACCAGAGCAAACCTTACATGATCATCTCCGTATCTTCCGAAACCGATCCCAGGCGAAACTGCCACCTCACCATATTCGAGCAGCTGCTTTGAAAATTCAAGAGAGCCCATCTTTCTGAATTCTTCAGGAATCTGAGCCCAGACAAACATCGTACCCTTTGGTTTCGGAATTTCCCAGCCTGATTTTGCAAGCCCGTCACACAGGACATCCCTCCTGCTCTGATACCTGACATTTATTTCATTTACACAGGACTGGTCTTCGTTAAGGGCGATGATGGATGCGATCTGAATAGGCTGGAACACGCCATAGTCAAGATAACTCTTTATCCTTCCCAGGGCATACACAGCCTCCTTGTTGCCCACTGCGAAACCCACGCGCCAACCCGCCATGCTGTAGCTTTTTGAAAGCGAGAAGAATTCAACCGCGATATCCTTGGCGCCCGGCACCTGGAGGATGCTGGGTGCGACATAGCCGTCAAAGCACAGGTCAGCATAGGCAAAGTCATGGATGATGAATATGTCATGTTCCTTTGCAAACTCGACCACCTTGGTGAAGAAGTCGAGATCGACCACAGCGGTGGTGGGATTATGAGGAAATGAAAGTATCATGAGTTTCGGCTGCGGCCATGTGAGTTTGGTTGCGGTGAGCAGGTCGGCGAAAAAATCCCTGTCCCTTAGCAGAGGGATGCCTCTTACATTTCCGCCGGCAAGAACCGTTGCGTAAGTGTGTATAGGGTAAGTCGGGTTGGGTACGAACACGACGTCTCCTGAAGTGATCATGGAGAATATCATGTGCGCGAAGCCTTCCTTGACCCCCATGGTGGTTATAGCCTCGGTGTCAGGGTCTATGTCCACATCGAATCGGCGTTTATACCAGTTGGAGATGGCTGACCTCAGTTTGTATATTCCCTTTGATGCTGAATATCTGTGATTCCTGGGATTGCGGGAAGCCTCCACCATCTTCTCTATGATATGTTCAGGTGTTGGGATGTCCGGGTTTCCCATTCCCATGTCTATAATATCCCTGCCGTCGCGCCTTGCCTTCATCTTGAGCACGTCGACTTCAGCGAAAACATATGGTGGAAGCCTGTCAATCCTTACAAACTGCATCCTTTCTCCTCTGGTTTTGTACCCTGATCTCTTTAAGTATGTCCCCTGCCCTGTAAGAGCTTCTGACAAAGGGGCCTGCGACAACATAACTTATGCCAATGCCTTTTGCAAGCATGGCCCAAGTCTCGAACGCTTCAGGTTCCCAGTATTTAGAGACCGGCACTTGATTTCTAGTGGGTCTCAAATACTGTCCGATTGTCAGAATATCCACTCCTGCCTCTTTTACCGAGCGGATCAAATCCTCTATTTCAGCACTACTCTCCCCCAGTCCTACCATGAAACCTGTCTTGACTAGGACACCGCCATGCCTTCCTGCGGCATCAAGAACAGCCAGACTTGTATCGAGGTCTGCCCCTGGCTTTATTTCACTGAAGAGGGTACTTACGGTTTCAACATTATGCCCGAACACGTCCGGTTTTGCCTCAAGTACGATATCGAGAAGACTGGTATCACCGGAAAAATCAGGGGTAAGAACTTCAACTGAGATCCCGGGCATTTTTTTGTTCACTTCACTGATGCATGCGGCAAAATGGCCGGCGCCTTTATCGGCCAGGTCATCTCTGGTTACCGATGTTATTACAACATGCTTGAGACCAAGTTCCAGTGCGGCTTCTGAAAGAAGAGCAGGTTCATCCGGATCTGGTGCTTCTGGTCTGCCGCTACTCACTGAGCAGAAGCGGCAGTTCCTGGTGCAGATGTCTCCCAGAATGAGAAAAGTCGCGTCTTTTTTTGAAAAGCATTCGGAAATATTGGGACAGCGGGCTTCCTCGCAAACCGTTGACAGGCCGCCTTTTCTCAGCCTGAGCTTGACGTCTCTGAGGCTAGAGGGTTCCCTGTGGTTTCTGAGCCATGCCGGAAGCCTCTCCATCGGCTGTGGTCCTTTCTTTCTCAGCTCTGGCTTTCTCTGTCTTGAAAAAGGCCTCTTTTTCCCTGAGGTTTTTTTCAAGCAGTTCGACCTCTCTTGCGGTATTTTTCTCTCTTGTTTTGAGTTCGGATCCTGAGAGGATATTGTATATGAAAGCTACCAGCGTACCTGTTATGAACGAAACAAAGAGTATAAGGTACAGTGGAAATTCTTTTGATGTGAGCGAAAAGAAGTGAAGGCTTGCCCCCTGCTGATTTGAAACCCCGAAAAGTATGCCGGCTACAATTATTGCGATAACGATGGCTACCTTAATATATATCAAGAGAGGGCTCCTTTGATTTTGGCAAGTGTCTTCTCAATATGTTCGGATACTATATGCACTTCCGAGAGTACTGGCATGAAGTTCGTATCCCCGTTCCATCTGGGTACGATATGCACGTGGATATGATCTGCTATCCCGGCACCGGCAGCTGCACCCATATTTATTCCTATGTTAAAACCCTCGGGCCGCATGGATTTTTTTATTGCAGCCGTAAGCTCTTTTACAAGCCTGAACATGTCGGCGCCTTCCTTGTCATCGAGGTCATTAATGTCACCTGTATGCCTGGCAGGTGCTACCATGCAGTGGCCGGCGTTATAGGGGAAGCGGTTCATAATGGCAAATGATGAAGAGTTTTTTTTGATAAGCAGGTTGTGACCCTCTTTCAGTGCGTTGCAGAAAAGGCAGCCCTCATGCTTCGGTGCCAGGATATATTCTCCCCTGCAAGGTGCCCAGATATTATTCATAATTTTATTATCTCTCCCCTGATATTTCCCGTGTCGACTTCGATTATACCGGCTGAACCCTCTTTTGTAAATCTTGAGTCGGTCGGGGAGCCGGGGTTGAAAAAGAATATACCCGCTTCGAAGGCGGAAAAAGGCTGATGTGTGTGGCCATAAACGATTGCATCGATATCTGAAAATTCACCCCTGATGCGCTTTCTGATGCCGTCAGGTGAACCCCATCCGTGGATCATTCCTATCCTCATGCCTTCAACCTCGATGACCTTTTTAACAGGATACCTGCTTTTAACCTCTAAGGGGTCCATATTGCCAGATACCGCATGAACCGGTTTGCCGGTCGCGTAAAGAGCGTCCAGTACTCCAGGCCATACCATATCACCTGTATGAATGAACATATCGACTGACTGAAAATGCTTTTCTATTATTTCATCGATGATTTGTTCGGGCCTGATGATATGGGTATCCGAAATAGCGCCTATTCTGATCATTACCCAGGATAGCCATACACTGAGGGATATTTCAAGAGAAAGCCCTGAATTTTTTAAAGCATCACATCCTGACCGATATGGATTGATCTGTTTACAAACCTGTCAAGTGCATATAATGGGGTGAAGGAAATGTCATATATCTATCTCCACGAAAAACTTAAGAAAGCTTTCGGCATGATTGAGGATGAATCCCTCTGTGATGATCTGTCCATAACAATCAGGAAAAAGGATTTTGTCTCAGCATATGCAAAGCTGCTTCCAGGGGCACCTTCTTATTTCTGTAAGATGCATGGTGAGGAGTTTGATGAGGAACAGTCCGTGCAGGACATTACCGTCAACCACCCTGCAATAGCTATCGATGATTATAATATCAGCAGCAACATCAGCTTTCCTTACTATATAATGAGGAATGCGGATTCAGAAGACTCAAAAGGCGTCATCTTTCTCTTTCACGGGCTGAATGAAAAGAACTGGGACAAATACCTGCCATGGTCGTATGAGATGGTAAAGAAGACCCGCAAGGCCGTAATCATGTTTCCCATTGCATTTCATATGGAACGGGCACAGAGCGCCTGGTCGGATTTCCGTCTGATGAGAAAGGTCGCGACAGAAAGATCATTAAAGCCTGACAATGCTCAGAGCTCCTTTGTGAACGCCGCCATCAGCGAAAGGCTTCAGGCCAATCCCGAAAGGATCTTCTGGTCGGGTTTTCAGACATATATGGACTTTTCTGATCTTTTGCGCATGATAAGAAAAGGTCTGGTAGAGGGTATCTCTGGTAATGCAGGGATCGACTTTTTCAGCTATTCCATAGGTTCAATACTGACCCTGATCCTTCTGATGGCAGATGCAGGTTCAGACCTTGACGAATCACGGCTGTTCATATTCTGCGGGGGGGCTACGCTCGACAGGATGTATCCCATATCAAGATACATCATGGATATGAAGGCCTGCATAGCCGTGCAGAATTTTTACGAGGAGCAGCTCAATAATAACTTTGCAGGAAAGAAAAGGCTCGGACACTATTTAAGCGGACTGCATTTCGAGCAGAGCTATTTCAAGGCCATGCTGACTTACAGGCATTTCAGGGAATTGCGTGAAAACAGGCTGAAAGAGATTTCTGAACGCATACGTGCCATAACTCTGGTTAAGGATGAGATCGTCCCGCCTCATGAAGTACTGAATACGCTCAAGGGCGGTTTCAGGGATATAAATACAAAAGTGGACGTGCTCGATTTTGAATTTCCATACAACCACGCGACGCCTTTCCCTTTAACCGAGAAGTATAAGGACCTTGTCAACGAGGCGTACAGGCAGGTAATGGACGAGGCCAGCTCTTTCCTGGCCTAGAAGACCTTTTCATACTTGAAAGACTCAACTGCCGTCTTGTCCGATCAGTGACTTTCCGAGTCTTCTCTGCTTGATCTTTGATACCCCGTCGGCGATCCTTATAATTTTACCGAAATCATCGATCATGATTGAAAGCTGTTTGCTCCCATCGTTGGAGTCTGAAATTATCCTGCCTGCGAGTTCCTGAAATTCTGCGGCCATTGTCCGAGAAACAAGTATGACTGGCAGAAGTTTGCTTTTAATATTTTCATTAAGCTCAGCAGCTGTCTTTTCAGCGATGAAGGCTGCAGTCCCGCTTATTGCCTTCATCCTGCCGAGCATGAGCAGGTCTTCGTCATTGATTCCTGTATGTCGCAGTATTTTTACGATACCGTCCATGATAAAACCCATGGCCCCGGCAAGAGGTCCCATCATCATGATATCCTCGACCTCTCTGAATGGAAGGACGATTTCCTCATACGCCTTACCTTCTTTGCCGATGAGATTTTTTTCAGGCACGGTGCAGGAATCAATTTTTAATGTTCCATGGGGCGAAGGTCTGAGAAAGGGCAGATCCATGTCTGCTACTTTCAGTCCTTCGGATGATTCAGGCACAATCAACGCGCTGAATTCTTTACGGCCTTCCTTCTCATCCGTGACTGCTATGACGACAAGTATGTCCGCAATGGGCGCATTGGTTATAAAGGCCTTTTCACCGGTGATGACATAGCCGTCCCGTGTCAATTCAGCCCGGGTTTTCATGTGCTTCGGATGGGCCCCTGTTTTGGGTTCGCTCATGGCGAGGCTGACGGTTTTGCCGCCGGCAAGCATGGCCTTCTGTTTATCGGTGCCCAGCCTCTCGAATACGAAACGGCAGGCAAGCTGATGAAGCATCCAGGACAGCGCAATTCCGATATTGCCACCGTGCTTTACCAGTGCTTCGCCGGCCGAACTTATTTCAGAATAGCTCATGAAAGGTTCAAGAAGGCCCTCCGAGCGCATCATCTCCCAGATATCACTGGGAAAAGGCCCTTCGCACAGGTTTCGTCCCGCTATATGTTCACTGGCAAATCGCCTCATCTTTTCATTGCAGGGGGTTTTCAACTGTCTTCTCTCCTTTTCAAGCTAAAGAGCTTATCAGCTCGACAGCTATAATACCAGTTCCTCCACGAACTCCATCAATTCGTTCAATGTTCTAACCTGCCTCAGCTCATTGCAATAGGGTTCATATGTACTCATCTCGCTGTCACCTGTATTCCATACGTAGTGCGGCTCCGGGTTGAGCCATATAACGCGGCGCGCCCTTTCCCTCATCTCTTCGAAGATATCGTCCCTGGGGTTCTGGTAATTCGTCCTTGCATCTCCCATGACGATAAGAGTCGTCTTCTTGTCGAGTGTATCCATGTGCTTGTCCTTGAACTCGATAAGGGTCCTGCCGTAGTCGGTGGGCTGATTGAATTCAAGCGGGGATTCCTTGAGGACAAGGTCTATGGCGTGATTTATCTCATGCTCCTTGAGTGTTTTCGTCACGTCTGCTAGTCCTGCTACAAATATGAAGCTCTTTACATCAGCGAAGCATTCCTGAAGTGAATAAAGGACATTCAGCATGAATCGGGCGGAAGCCCAGACCGAACTGGACACATCGCACAATGTTACGATGCGAGCCTTTCTTTTCGGCTTGTGGCGCATTCGGATCTCAATCGGAACCCCGTGATATTTCTGGGCGGCCCTCAATGTTTTCTTCACGTCGATTACGCCTGAGGACGTCGATGCCCATCTCCTGGTCACGATGTCCTTGAGCTTTCTCACAAGGTGGTCGATAGTTTCCCTTACCTCCTGGATCTCCTTTTCAGTCAGGCTTCCGAAAGGTTTTGAGCCGGCACCCTTCTTTTCGTCATGGGCCTTCAGCTTCTTAAGTCCGTCCGCAACGGGCCCCTGATCTTCGACCATGAGCCTGTATGCGCGCTCGATGCGCGAGTTTATGAGGTCGGCATACTCGTCCTGGCCACGCTGATACGCGCTGTTCAGGGCAAGGTCACGAACCCTGTTGAGCATCAGCAGTATCTCCAGGCGGTTGGCGAGAGGACCGAAATTGAACCTCATGAATGACGGGGGTTCATTCTCCTTCATTCTCTTGAGAACTTCCAGATAGGGAAGGGGATTGCCGGATACGAAATCGACTATGGTCTTTTCCTTTTCCCCTGCATCTTCCTTGAGATGCGAGAGCACATCACGCATTTCATCAAAAGGATTGGACTTGTCGGATTCGTCGGGGAGTCCGTGAAAAAAGAGATCATAGAGCCTGTCGAATTTTCTCGAATCACGGTGAGTCTTGACGAAGTTGCATTTAAGGGTGGTCCTGAACATTTCCTCGTCGAGATAATCTATGATCTCCAGATGCCTCGAACAGTCCAGCGCCTCGGCGGTGGAAACCTTGAGTTCGCCGGCCTTAAGACATGAAATGAAATCGAGCAGGAGGTTCAGCAAGAGTCACCAGCCATTGGTTGTCTTACAACAAGAAGAAAATATTCACCACGAAGGACACGAAGATCATGAATTATTACAAGTTTTAGCCAGGTTAAAACTTGTAATCTGTATTGTAACTTATAGAACATATCGCTTAATGCCTTCTCTTAAAACTCTGACATTAAAGTTTATCAGCAAACCCTTACTTATATTTGACAGCTTCATATATGTTAATAATTGTGCTTCATGAATTCCAATCAAACGTTCAACACTTTTGATTTCAAGAATAAGTTCATGTTCTATTAAAATATCAGCCCTATATCCACAATCAAGCTTGATGTCTTTATAAACAACTGGAAAAGGATATTGTAACTTAAACTCAATACCATTTATTTGTAACTCATAGGCAAGGCATTGTTCATAAGTTGTTTCAAGCAACCCGGGTCCCAAATTCTTATGAACCTCTATCGCACACCCGATAACTTTGTTTGACAGCTTATCAAATTTCATTCTTTCTTCGTGACCTTCGTGCTCTTCGTGGTCAATAATTAACTTTTGCCATATTAACTTATTTTTTTACTAATCCATTACTTTAAAATTTTTGTGATGTTTTCATTCACTTTGTCCGCGTCGGTCTTGTACTTTATGAGCGCGCCAAGCGTGTCGGCCACGAGGTCTGCGGAAAGGTCTTCCACCTGAAGCGCGATGAGAGCCCTTGCCCAGTCGAGGGTTTCCGATATGCACGGCCGTTTTCTCAGCTCAAGTTTACGGATCTCCCTTACGGCATCGATCATACTGTTAAGCAGCCTTTCCTCGATGCCCGGTATACGGGTCTTAACAATGAGCTTCTCGATCTCGCGGTCGGGGTAGTCTATCCAGATATGCAGGCAGCGCCTTTTGAGTGCATCACTCATGTCCCGGTAATTATTCGATGTCAGTACGACAAACGGGATATTTTTGGCCTTTCTTGTCCCTATTTCCGGTATGGTTACCTGAAAATCGCTTAAAAGCTCGAGCAGGAAGGCCTCGAACTCGGGGTCGCTCTTGTCCACCTCGTCTATGAGCAGGACGGTGGGCTCCTCCGAGCTTATCGCTTTTAAGAGCGGCCTCGAACAGATGAAGCGCTCTGAGAAAAATGCGTCTTCTTCGCCTGCGATCCTGTCAACCGCTTCGGATAATGTTTTTGCGCCCTCGATGACCTCGCCTATCTTTTCCTTTACCATCTGAGTATACAGCAGCTGCTTTGCATATTCCCATTCATACAGGGCCTTCGCCTCATCGAGTCCCTCATAGCACTGGAGCCTTATGAGTTCGCGGCCGAGACAAAGGGCGACAGACTTTGCAAGTTCGGTCTTTCCGACGCCTGCCGGCCCCTCGACGAGCATGGGTTTGTTGGTTGCCTGGGCCAGATAGACCACCGTCGATATCCGCCTTGAAGGGATGTATCCAACCGACTCCAGTTCGCTGCTGACGTTTTCCACAGATGAAAATGACATGGCTTTTCTCCTAAGGGAATTACTGAAAAAGGGCTTATCAAGTATGCTTAAGTATGGCAAGAGATAAAAAACACCGCAGGAGAAGTCAATATGCCGCTTGAAATGAGCAGAAGAAACAGCTGTGCAATGCAGTCCGAGATCAGGAACATGACCATTCAATGCAGCCGTATCGGGGGCATCAACCTCTCGCAGGGCCTTTCCGACCTCATGCCTCCGAAACCGGTGATTGAGGCAGTCAAGAAGGCCATGGACGACGGTTTCAATATATATTCCAGCTACTCGGGCCTTCCTCTTTTGAGAGCGGCCATTGCCGGGATGTACAGTAAACGCTACGGGATAGAAGCTGACCCGGATACCGGGATAGTGGTCACGGCTGGCGCAACCGGGGCATTTTTCTGCGCAGCCTATTCTCTTCTGAATCCGGGTGACGAGGTGATCGTATTCGAACCTTTCTACGGATACCATGTTAATACCCTGAAGGCACTCGATGTGGTGTCGGTTTTTGTGAGAATGCAGCCCCCGGACTGGAGATTTTCTTATGATGAACTGGATAGTGCGATTACGGATAAGACTAAGGGCATTCTCATAAACACGCCCGCCAACCCCACGGGAAAGGTGTTTTTGAGGGAAGAACTCGAGATGGTATCCGGTATTGCCGCAAAATACGACCTGTTCGTATTCACAGACGAGATATACGAGCACTTTCTTTATGAAGGGTTCAACCACGTTCCTCCCATCACTTTGCCCGGGATGAGGGAGCGAACGGTTATGATCGGCGGTGCGTCGAAAATGTTCAGCGTAACGGGCTGGCGTATAGGCTGGTGCCTCTGCGACGAATCATGGGCCCGGGCCATAGGCCTTTTCAACGATGTGGCCTATATATGTGCGCCTTCACCGTTCCAGGCGGGTGTTGCGGCGGGCATTACAGGTTTCGGCGAAGACTACTACACAGGGCTCAGGAATAAATTCGCAAAAAAGCGCTCGATGCTGTGCGAAGCCCTGTCAGCCTCTGGCATAAATCCGTATCCGCCTCAGGGTGCTTACTATGTCTTTGCGGATATAGGATCCCTTCCCGGTGCGACCAGCAGGGAAAGGGCCATGTATCTCCTGGAAAAGACAGGAGTGGCATGCGTTCCCGGCAGCGCATTCTACCACGATGACAGCGGTGAAAACCTTGCCCGCTTCTGCTTTGCCAAGGAAGACGATGTCCTTGAGGACGCATGCAACAGACTGGAACTCTTGAAGAAGGACCGGCATGAATGAGATTTCAGACAAAAAAAAGCCCCTTCCTTTGCGGAAGGGGCGAATAAAATGAGGAGTCTTTTATAGGGGTTTTGAGTTTTGGGCTTATGTGTTTGTCTCTGTCATGTTTTACTTTTCAGTCATGGGGCATTTGCCTGGTTTGAAACATCCTTTTTTGCCGCCCATGCATCTGCCCGGGAAGTCTTTGCTCCATGCTTTCATCTTTTCAATAAGCTGCTTCTGCTGTTTGGCATCCAGCGTGTTATAAAACTGGGTGAAATAGTCGACCATCTTGACGCCCGGATTCACATCTGCCGAGAGCTTTTGCCTTATGTCCGCTGCTACGGCATTTAGATCAGGGCTGGCCTTGGCCAGTTCCTTGTCAACTTCGGCATGCATTGCCTGCATGCGTTCCCTGTGGGCGGTCATGTCCTTTTCTATGCTGGCTTTGATACCGTCGAGGGTTGTTTTTTGGGCGGGTGTAAGGTTGAGGTCTTTCAGCTCTTTATCGATTATTGCAGTGAAATTGCCCTTTCCTCCGCACCCTGGACCAAAGCCCTGCCTGCAGCCTGCAAACGTCAGAAACGATACCGCTATCAGTATGCTCAAAGCGATGAACAATGTCCTTTTCATCAGTCGTCTCCTTTTCTCTTTGTTGGGAACTGTTTAAACCCGATATGTAAAGGACGTATGTCGGGATTGTAAAAAATTGTAAACATATGCAAAGACCGGTAAATTTTCTTGCATGACAAATGAAAGCGTAGCAAAAAGCATGGGTAGATATGGAAAAGAAAGTCCTTATTATAGATGATGACGTAAAGCTCCGGGATCTTTTAAGGGAATATCTCGAAGGGTTCGGCTTTAATGTAAACTGGCTTCCTGACGGGAGCAGGGCCCTGGATACAATCAGAGATTTCTCGCCGGATATCGTAATACTCGATATTATGATGCCGGGTGATGACGGGATTGAGGTGCTCAGGAAGATTCGTACGAAATTTACCGTGCCGGTTGTAATGCTTACAGCCCGGGGTGAGGATTCTGACAGGATAATCGGGCTTGAACTGGGTGCGGATGATTATCTGCCGAAACCCTTCAATCCCAGGGAACTTCTGGCAAGGATAAAGGCTGTGCTAAGGCGCACTGAAAGCGATAATACTGCTGAAACTTCAGATATCCTGAGGGCCGGAGGCCTTACCCTTGACAGACAGAGACAGAAGATAATATTTGAAGGGGACGAATCGGAACTGTCCACGACTGAATTCAAGATAATGGAGGCGTTCATTCAAAGGCCGGGCTCCGTGCTTTCCAGGGATGAACTGATGAACCTGGCGCGTGGAAGGGATTTCATGGCTTTTGATAGGAGCATTGACGTTCACGTGAGCAGATTAAGGGCCAAACTGGAAGAGTTGACAGGCAGCAGGGACTGGATAAAGACACACTGGGGTTCAGGATACCTCTTTACAAAGGTGCTATGAAAACCGGAAAGCTGTATCTTAAATTTTTCCTGACGTTTGTTGCCATCCTTTTAGTCACTGAAATGCTGATATTCTCTTTTTTCCATTTCATTATCAGCCGCAACATGGATGAACGTATAGCCAACATAAACCGCTATACACTTACAAACCTCATAGAAGGCCGTTTCATGAGATCGCCCGGGATTCCTGTTGAAGATAATCCTGAACTCAGGAGACTGTTCTTTGAGCTAGGCAGAGTTTATAACGCGAAACTCTGGATCACGCATGGCGGCCGTGTAATATGCAGTTCCTCCGATGTCCCGTTCAGCCGTCCCGGCAGTATTTACGGCATTCGCTATATGATCAGAGACCAACAGGGTTCTTCTCTGAAGCTGCTCTTTTCGACACCCATCAATCTGCCTAACGGCAGTGTAGGAGTTCTTCACATGTCGATGAAACAGCCGCACAGAAGGCCTCATGACATCACATTCGCCATCGGTCTTTCGGCAATAGGCGCGATAATCGCTATAATGCTGTTTCCACTCTACAGGTTTATTGCAAAACCCCTTTCTGAACTGAAAGCTGCTGCAATAGGTATTGCGGGAGGAAATCTCTCGGCACGTGTAAATGTTGATAGCAGCGACGAGATAGGAGATCTGGCCAACGCATTTAATAAAATGGCAGACAATGTGGAGCGCATGGTAAAATCCACCCGCGAGCTCACTGCAAACATCTCGCATGAACTGCGCTCGCCACTTGCGCGCATTCTGGTTGCAGAAGAACTGCTTGAGGAAAAACTGGGACAGGCCGAAAACGTTAAGTACTATCTGGAAAGCATCAGGGAAGAGACCGCCGAGATAGACAGGATGATAGGAGATATCTTAAGGCTGAGCAAACTAGACATGAATGCCGCAAGCGCACAGAAGGAATATTTTGATATTGCGGAAGTATTGAGAGATCTCCTCGGACGCTGGAATGCATCGGCCGAACATTCCGGCATAGAGCTTGATTCCGATATTCCCGAAACTCCTGTGATGATTCATGCAATCAGGGACGACATAGGCCGCGCTCTTGACAACCTGATTGCAAATGCAATCAAGTTCTCGGACAAGAAAGAGCCTGTTTCGGTAAGGCTCGAATTGGATATTGACAGTATCCAGATAAGGATAAGGAACACATGCGGCAAACTTTCTGAAGATGATCTTAACAAAATATTTATCCCTTTTTACAGGGTTCCCGGCAGCACACAGCAGGGAACCGGGCTTGGTCTTACCATAGCCCGGAAAATTGCCGAAAACAACGGCGGGAGCCTCAATGCCTTATCATGGGAATCCGGCATCGAAATGCTGTTATCAATTCCGGTTTCCGATAAGGTTTGAACCGGCCAAGACCACTAAAATTACAATCCGCTGTTAACTGACTTATTTTTTTTATATAATTCTCAAAATGGATATCTCAGAAAAATCTATTATCTACGTTCCGGACGGTATCGAGCCTGGGGTTGCCCTTGCCCGTACAACCCATATGGCGATAGTTGCGCATCAGGACGATGCCGAAATAATTGCGCATGACATAATATCGCAATGCTTTGACAATCCTTTCAAGTGGTTTACCTGTGTAATCGTTTCAGATGGCGCAGGCAGTTCCAGAAAGGGTAAATATTCAGGAATATCACCTGCAGAGCTTGTAGACATACGGAACAAAGAACAGAAAGAGGCGGCCAGGGTTGGGGACTACGGGGCCCTTGTCTTGATGGGTCATCCGAGCAGCAAAGTTAAAGGGCCAGGCTATTCGGGTGTAACGGATGAATTGACGAATATTCTGAAATGGGCAAAGCCGGATTACATTTATACACACAATCCATTTGACATGCATGATACGCATGTTGCTGTCATGCTGAGGACAATTGATGCACTAAGACAACTTTCTGATGAATACGTACCGGAAGAGATCTATGGCTGCGAAGTATGGAGGAGCCTGGACTGGCTGCTGCCGGAAGACCGCATACCGATTGATGTTTCGCTCAGGCCGGAGCTTGCCAGGAATCTTCTGGGCATATTCGAATCTCAGATCGGTTCTGGCAAGCGGTATGATCTTGCCGTGCTGGGCAGAAGGCTTGCAAATGCGACTTTTGACAATGCAGTAAAACCTGATTCAACCGAAGCCCTTACATATGCAATTGACCTGAAACCTCTCATAGACAATCCCGGCCTTGATGTCGTCGTATTTGTGAGAAGGTTCATCGACAGGTTCAAAGATGACGTCATTAACCGTATAGAAAAGCTCGGGGGCGCCTGATGAAAAAGGATGCCCCGGCTTTTAACGTGATCAAGGAAATGTTTGAGGCATCCGTGACCATAAGGAATTTTGATCCGGAAGCCGTCAAACCTTTTGCAAAGCTTGCCGAGAAATATGACGCGCTCTTTCTTACAGGCGAGGGCAGCAGCAGAATGTTTCCTGCAGGCCATGCGGTATGGCTTTCCATGAGATATGAAGGTCTGGCCAGGGTCTTTTCGGCAGGCTCGACTGAGGCCCTTTTTTATGACCTCAAAGATTTCGCCGTATTTGCAGCGACAAATTCAGGCAGGACAAAAGAGACAGTAAGGCTTCTGAAAATGCTCGGGTCAGTTGGGCACAAAGGGCTTTTTGCAATCACAAATTCCCGTGGTACTCCTGTCATTGATGCAGCGTGCATGTCATATATGCTTTCCTGCGGTATGGAAAAGGCAATACCTGCCACAAAGAGTCTTATAGAGCAGGCTTTGTTTTACCATGCCCTGCTTTTTGAAATGGCCGGGGTTTCTCTGGACGGTCTCGAGGAAACTGCAAGCGCTTTTGATGAAACACTTTCGCGTGACATATCTCCTGAAATTGTCAAACTGACGGCCGGGGCTTCTTTTATATATTTTGCCGGGTGGAGTAATGGGGTTGCCGAGGAACTTTCCCTGAAGGCAGGCGAGATTCTGCGTAAAAAGACCAGGTACCTTAACGGCTCTCTGCTGCTGCACGGGATTGAAGAAATAATGGACAAGGGTGAACTCGTCGTTCTTATTGACCCGTTCGAAGAGGAAGAGGTCGTAATCAAAGAAAGGCTTGAAGAAAATATCGGTGTAAATGTCATTGCAATCTCGGATAGAGAGACCATTTTCCCGACCATACCGGTTTCTTTAGCGCCGGGTTTTGAGTGTTATGTTCAAATGGCCGCAGCCTGGAATCTGCTGATTGAAGCGAGTCTGATGCTGGGGCTTGATATCGATCATCCGGCGAGGGTTAAGAAGGTCGGCAATGTTTTCTGATTCCCGCATATGGAGAGAAAAATGAAAAAAATTATTTCCGCTGTTGCTGTGTTAGCAGGGCTGGCTGCACTTTCGGGATGTTCCCATGTCCCCACGGGCAGCCTCCTTGACGGGGTAAAACCGGGGCCTGACGGAAGGATAAATGTTGTTACGGTTTTCAGCCATCCTGATGACGAGACATTCTACACGGGCGGTACGCTCATCAAGATGAAGAAAGACCCGAGAGTCAAGCTTCATATTGTATGCCTTACAAACGGCAACATGGATGAGGCCAAGGAGAATCTCGGCATTACGAAGGACCAGCTTGGAAAGTTCAGGAAAGAGGAACTCAATCTTGCAGGTCTGGTGCTAGGCGCGGACAGTGTGGTGTGTCTCGATTATGATGACCAGGGGCTTGAGCCCGCCGACAAAGGTATTATGCTCGGACGAGTTCTGGATGAGATCAACAGGAATAATGCGGCAATTATTATTACTCATGATCCTTTCGGACTTTCTGGGCATTCGGACCATATCGTCTGTAATGATATCACAAAAAAGGCGTTTGATGAGTCGGCTGCGCAGAGGCTTTATTACGTCACCATGACGCCTTGCAGGTACAAGTATAACATGATCTTCGCCCTGTCGGATTCAAAGGCCGAAAAATCAAAGCCGACAATCCGTGTTGATATAAGCAGGGAGAAAAAGCTCAAGAAACTAGCACTGTATTCCCATGTGACCCAGGCCAATTTCTCATTCTGGAACTCGATAGCCATGACCGAGGACCTCTGGTACAGCTATGAGTATTTCACGCTTGCAGGGCAGAAATGAACGCCGGATTATTCAAGAATTTATCAAGAATTCTTGTATTAATTCTTATATTGATAAACACCTCGCCTTTTTGTGCTGAAGCGGAAGAAGACCTGCAGAAACCTTCCAGACCAAAGGTAGCTCTCGTATTGAGCGGCGGAGGTGCGAGGGGCCTTGCCCATATAGGCGTACTTAAAGTCCTTGAAGATTTAAGGGTTCCCGTCGATATGATAGTCGGCACGAGCATGGGATCAATCGCAGGAGGCCTTTACGCTAACGGATATTCCCCGGCGCAGCTTGAGGAAATGGTGCTTCATACTCCTTGGGATACACTCTTCTCCAATGACAAGTCGAGGGCTGAACTTCCTTACAGGAAAAAACCCGATGAAAAGAACTATTTCGTGAATCTGGGCATAGACTATAAGCAGGGCCTCATAATGCCAAAGGCATTGATACCTGCTAAAAAGTTTGAATTCAGGCTGAGAGCCTGGACTGCCGGGGCCCCTGAAGATTTCAACAGTTTCAGGATACCTTTCAGAGCGGTGGCAACCGATATAGAAACCGGCAGAACCGTCGTCCTTTCCCATGGAGACCTTGCAAAATCCCTTAGGGCTAGCATGGCGGTTCCTGGAGTGTTCAATCCTGTTGAAATAGAGGGCAAGGTACTTGTAGACGGAGGGGTGTCCGACCAGCTTCCGGTGGATGTCGCAAAGAAGATGGGAGCTGATATCATCATCGCCGTCAATGTCGGTACTCAACTCAAGAAGGCCTCCGAGATCAATTCAATAATCGATGTCACCGATCAGCTCTCCAGAATACTTACCAACAGGACTGTTTTCGATGCCAAAGAACTGCTGGGAAAAGATGACATCCTGATCGTGCCCGATCTCATGGGGTTTACTAACATGGATTTTTCAAAGACCTCACAGGAGATAGAACGGGGCGAGCAGGCTGCACTGAACGTCAGGGACGAACTAATCAGATATTCCGTGTCCGAAGGTGTTTTCAGCAATTATATAAAGAATCAACGGAGGCCAGTCGAGGCTCCTTTCGAATTTATTGAAGTGGAAACCCCTTTCGGGAATTTCAGGGAAGATATAGAAGTAAAAAGCACCGATATCCAGACAATCATTGACACCAGAATGGTCAACCGCATCATTTTCAAGAACAGGGAATTCAGCACCGTGGATTTTTCGGTCATTGAGGAAGACGGCAAAAAAGGGTTGCTTTTAAAATCAGAAACCACGGAATGGGAGCCTGATGTTTTAAAATTCGGTTTCGAGGCCGAAGACGACATCGAGGGAAACGACAATTATAATGTCATGTTCGGCTATACAATGAACTCCATTAACCGCTTTGGCGCCGACTGGAAGAATGAGGCCCAGTTCGGACTGACTAACCGTTTTTTCACCGAGTTCTATCAGCCCTTCAGCCCAAAGTTGTGGACGCCTTTTGCCGCGCCCTGGTTCGAGGCAAAAAACACGTCGGTCTACATATATGATGAAACGCAAAAGGTTGCTGAATACCGTACACGGGAAATTACCGGAGAATTCGATCTGGGTTTCCAGTTCGGCCGTTTCGGTGAAATAAGAATAGGGATAGGCCGGGGAAATTATCATATCACTCCCAAGATTGCCCCTTTTGACTGGCCGGATGATCAGATTGCCGATGCAGGGTACTCATGCAAGCTGGTGATCGATACCATAGATAACCTTAATTTCCCGAGATACGGTCTATATTTCGAGGCCGACGGCTTTTTATCCGATACTAACCTTGGCGCTGAATATTCCTACGGCATGTATGAGGGGAAGATAGCGGTTCCGCTGACATTCGGCAAAAGCACGATAATGCCGCTTGTTAAAGGAGGAAGCTGCCGCAGTCTTGATGTAGAACTCGATGGGGTCGTATTCTTTTCGCTCGGGGGATTCCAGAATCTGTCAGGTATGTACCCGGATCAGATACAGGGAAATCAGATGCTTTTCAGCGAACTCCAGTATTTATACAGGATATGGCATCTGCCCAAGATCATAGGCAGAAATATTTATGCAGGCTTTACGCTGGAGGCCGGAAATGTATGGAAAGATGCGAGCGACAGCTCCTTGAATGATCTTATAGGAGCAGGCAGCTTATTTGCCGGTCTGGAGACATTGATAGGGCCAATATATCTCGCTTATGGCAGGGCGGAAGGTGGACAGAGTGCATTTTATTTTTATCTGGGACACATGTTCTGACGGAGGGGTTCATGAAAATAATATCATGGAATGTTAACGGGATAAGGTCTGCCGCAAAGAAAGGTCTCATTGAATGGATTAATTCTGGACAGCCTGATATCCTATGCCTTCAGGAAACAAAAGCGGAGCCCGGACAGCTTGAAAAAGCAATCCGGGAGATACCTGGATATTCGAGCTATTTTTCTTCGGCTGAAAAAAAAGGCTACAGCGGGGTTGCGCTTTATACTAAAACCCTGCCCGTTACCGTTGGCTTCGGGATGGGTGTCCCCAGGTTTGATTCCGAAGGCCGGATGATTATCGCGGAATATGATGAATTTTTCATATTCAATGTCTATTTCCCTAACGGAAAGCAGTCACAGGAGAGGCTCGACTATAAGATGGAATTCTATGATGCCTTTCTTGAAACAATGAAAAGCTATCTTGCTATAGGAAAAGGTATTATTGTCTGCGGGGACGTTAACACCGCGCATACTGAAATCGATCTGGCAAGACCCAGGGAAAACGAAAAGGTATCAGGTTTCCTTCCGATGGAAAGGGCATGGATTGATAAATTTCTTGCCACCGGATTTGTTGATACGTTCAGGATATTTAACAGCAGCGGTGGTAACTATACCTGGTGGGATCTGAAAAGCGGGGCAAGGGCCAGAAATGTCGGATGGAGAATAGACTATTTTTTTTCTGACAAGGCCTTTTCTTCAAAGATAAAAAATGCATTTATTCTGCGGGATGTCATGGGTTCCGATCATTGTCCCATAGGTATAGAGGTTGAATAGGCACTTAAAATTTGTTGCATGAAATTTTATTTTGATAATTGAAACAACACAGCAGTTGGGTTAGTATCCAATTGCAGCACGATTTATAATCTGAATTTAAATAAATCCTGAAAAAACCATTTATCAAAGAGGGGGTATACATGAAAAAGATATCGATTATTCCGGCCGCATTTCTTATGGTGCTTGTTTTTGCCGTATCTTCTCAAGCAGTGGACTTCAGGCTTGGTGGTACCGATTTGAGTGTCGGTGGAAGCGCGCGGCTCGATGCGGGATGGCAATATAACGACAAGGGGGATGTAGGTGACGGAGAGGCAGGCAACAATACCAAGATGTTCGTGACCATACCATCTGATACAAACATATATTTAAGAGCGAAAAGCGAAAACCTTCTCGGTTATGTGGAACTGGGCCTTTCCAATTCCCATTTAAATGTTTATAACTCGGACCTCGACTATCCCCAGGACAAAGGTGCGGTAAGGATAAGGTATGCCTATGGTCAATATACATTCAACATAAATAACGAAATATTGATAGGTCAGACTGACTGCCTGTTCAGCCAGCTTACGCCCAAGCAGTATCTTTATGATGACAACGGGATGCAGGGATTCGGCGTAGTGATGTCCGACAGGTATCCTCAGATACGTTATACCTATAAGCAGAACAGGATTATTGCACAGGTGGCCATTCAGCAGCCATTGGTAAACGACCCTGATGATTTCAAACTGGCTTCAGAACCCAATGAAGGTATTTATGAGGCAAATGAGATACTTCCCGCTATTGCAGGAAGCATTACATATAAAATTAACAATGATATTTCCATTATACCCAACTTCTATTTTCAGTATTATAAATTCAAGGCCAATTCTTCTGAAGTGAATGATGACATTGATGTCACAACATTCGGTCTTTGCGTAAATGCCGATGCCAAAATCAACATTGTGGAACTGACCGGCGGGATCTGGTGGGGAGTCAACCTTGGAATATTCGGAAATGATAGAAGATTTAATCTCTCAGGTGATTCCACTGTATTTGGGGCGCCTGTCGGAAATCATTATGCCGATGGTACGTTATCGACGGGCATAAAGAATAATCAGAGCTTTGGCGGCTGGGTTCAGGCGGCTGTGAATGCAGGCCCCGGTCTCCTGAGACTGGGTTTAGGCGGGCAGAGGGCGCAGACTGGTGTCACCGATCACGGATATACGGAGCACATATATACCTGGGGAATGTTTGCAAATTATACATATATGCTTGTGAAAAACTTCTCGATAGCACCGGAAATAGTGTTCATGAACAACGGGTATGATGTGGACCGCAGCAACCTCGGAAATACCACCCTTGCGGGTGTACATTTCCAGTACGATTTTTAAATAAAGAAGAATATCTGTAGATATAAAAAACCCGGTGGATATATCAATTCGCCGGGTTTTTTTATATTCCCGTATTGCCAAGAGAATTCTTTGAATATATATCCCTGCTGACAGGAGGGAATATGTCGGACGAGAACAACAGCACAACAATGGCGGATCTCTTGAAGGAATATGACAGAAAAGAGAAAAAAAGGCTTAACGTAGGTGACAAGGTAAAGGTGGAGATCATCTCTATCAGCAAGGACACGGTATTTGTCGATACAGGCATGAAGATAGACGGTACGGTGGAGATTGCGGAGCTTCTGGATGAAAACGGCAACCTGCCTTACAGTGTTGGTGATATGCTTGAGCTTTATGTAATGTCCATACGTTCGAGGGGCATAGTCCTTTCCCGCGCCCTTTCCGGTATAGGCGGTCTCAACATGCTGGAAGAGGCCTATGAGAACGGCATTCCTGTCGAGGGCAAAGTGAAGTCTGTAGTAAAGGGTGGCCTCGAGGTCGAGGTGATGAAGAGACGCACCTTTTGTCCGGCAAGTCAGATCGATATAAAATATGCCGGGAAGCTTGAGGATTTTGTCGGAAAATCCTTCAATTTCCTTATTACCGAGTTTGCCGAGGAAGGCAGAAATATAATTCTTTCAAGAAGGGCCCTGCTCGAGCAGGAACAGGAGAAAACGAAGGCCGCTTACAGGCAGGATCTGGCCGAAGGAAGTTCTGTCACCGGCCGCGTGGTCAGGGTTATGCCGTTCGGTGCTTTCGTAGAACTCACCCCTGGGATAGAGGGGCTGATTCCCATCTCCGAACTCGGTTGGGCACGTGTCGATAAGGTGGAAGATCTGCTTCATGAAGGCGATATGGTTACTGCAAGGATAATTACCCTAACACCGGAAAAGATCACACTATCGGTCAAACAGGTATCTGCTGATCCGTGGGACAGTGTTTCTGAACGATTTTCAGACGGACAGAAGTTAAAGGGCAAGGTTACAAGGCTTGCAAAATTCGGTGCGTTTGTCGAACTGGAACCCGGAATTGAAGGACTGGTTCACATAAGCGAGATGAGCTATCTGAAGCGGGTAAACGATCCTTCCGAAATTGTCAAACCGGGTGATATCATCGATGTAATGATCAAGGAAATCGATGGAGAAAACCGGAAGATATCACTCAGCATCAAAGACGCCGAGGGTGACCCCTGGATAGGTATCGACGATAAATATCCTATTGGCAAGCCTTTTACGGGCATTGTCGAGAAAAAGGAAAGATTCGGATGGTTCATTCAGCTTGAACCAGGTATTACGGGTCTTATGCCTAAATCGAGGATAGACAAGGCGCCGGACCCGTCAGTGATAGAGAAGCTTTCCGCAGGAGAGAAGATTATTGTCAGGGCGGAAGAGATAAATGCAAGCGAGAGGAAGATAACGTTAGCGCCTGCGGGTGAATCTGATGAGGACTGGAAGCAATATACGTCCGAAACAAAAATTATGAGCCCGCTTGCGGCAAAGCTTCAGGCAGCCATGAACAAGAAGAAAAAATAGCCACGGGAGAGAGAGTATGGAGAAAAAAACCTATATGATTGAAGGACTGCCTCATGTCGGTCCGTATTCGAATGTTGTTGAGGCAGGAGGTTTTCTGTTTGTGTCAGGAACCCTTCCAGTTGATACGATAAATAATATTTCTGTAAAAGAAAACGTTTCAAAGGCAACCGAACTTATTCTTAATAATATAAAGAAGGCCCTTGCCGAGTGCGGGAGTTCGATAGATCAGATTGTTAAAACGACAGTCTTTTTGAAGGACATGGCGGATTTTAATGAAATGAATGAAGCATATAAGACCTTCTTTCCTGTTGCACCGCCTGCAAGAAGCTGCATTGCGGTAAAGGCAATACCAGGAGATTATCCTGTTGAGATCGAGGCAATAGCAATTAAGAAATAAAACAAATTTTTTAGGGATAAAAAAAGGCGGGCATTTGCCCGCCTTTTTTTGTTCTTTCAGTAATTCTGATTACTTGACATCCTTCGGAATTCTCATTCCGTAGAATGACCTAAGAACAAAGATTACCGCTATGGCGAGGAAGGCAACGCCGATGTACTGAGCCGTACCCTGAAGGGTCGGAACAATGGCTATTTCCATTGCAAGAAGCCCGAACAGTGTTGTGAACTTGATGATCGGGTTAAGAGCAACAGAAGATGTATCTTTGAACGGGTCGCCAACCGTGTCGCCGACAACAGCTGCCTTGTGAAGCTCTGTTCCCTTTTCCTTGAGATCGACTTCAACGACCTTCTTTGCGTTGTCCCAGCATCCGCCGGCATTGGCCATGAATATTGCCTGGAACAGACCGAAAATGGCAATCGATATCAGGTAGCTGACAAATAAGCTGACCGTATTGTTATCGGTTGCGGTCGGTGCTGAAAGGAATGCAAAGGCAAGTGCAAAGCAGAAGATCGCAATAAAGATATTGATCATGCCCTTCTGTGCATACTGCGTGCATATCTTGACAACTTCCTTTGAGTTTTCAGTGGAAGCGCTTAATGAAGCATTTTCATCAAGATTGATATTGTCTTTGATGTAGATAACAGCTCTGTATGCTCCGGTCGTAACAGCCTGGGTGGAGGCGCCGGTGAACCAGTAAATTACGCAACCGCCACAGAGAAGTCCGATAAGCGTATAAGGATTGAGGAGGTTGAGTATCATCTCCGGCTCAACTCCGAGAGCCTTCTTGAGAAGAAGGATGAGTGAGAAAATCATCGTTGTTGCACCGACAACAGCCGTGCCGATAAGAACCGGCTTTGCCGTTGCCTTGAATGTGTTACCTGCACTGTCGTTTGCTTCGAGGTGATGCTTCGCTGTTTCCATGACCGGTTTGAAGCCGAAGTCTTTCTCGATCTCTTTTTCTATATTCGGAATTGATTCGATCAAAGAAAGTTCATAAACAGACTGTGCATTGTCGGTAACCGGGCCGTATGAGTCAACGGCTATCGTTACCGGGCCCATACCTAGCATGCCGAATGCGACAAGGCCGAATGCAAAGACTGAAGGATAGCTCATAAAATCAGCAAGACCAGCAGTACTTGTTATGTATGCAATGAACATCAGAACGGTGATGGCCAAGCCAAGCCAGAATGCAGCGAAATTACCTGCGACAAAACCGGAAAGGATATCGAGTGCCGCTCCGCCTTCGCGGGCTGCCGTAACTACTTCGTCGCAATGTTTTGACTTGGAGCTTGTAAAGACCTTGACAAGTTCGGGAATGATAGCAGCAGCAAGTGTTCCGCAGCTGATGATGATGGAAAGCTTCCACCACAGTCCGCTCCCATATTTGCTGAGCTGCCAGTTGCTTACTGCGAATGTTACTAATATGGAAACTATTGATGTAATCCATACGAGAACTGTAAGGGGTTTTTCGAAATCGGCCTCTTCCTGGTTATCCTTCATGATTGCATTGGTGGGGATCTTGTTGATCAGGAAGGATCCGATAGAGGTTATGATCATGAGAACACGCATAATGAATATCCAGATAAGCATTTCAGCCTGATAGTCGGGCAGAACTGAGAGCAGTATAAAGCTGATAAGCGCAACGCCTGTAACGCCGTATGTTTCAAAACCGTCGGCGGTTGGACCAACGCTGTCGCCGGCATTGTCGCCTGTACAGTCAGCAATAACACCGGGGTTTCTCGGGTCGTCTTCCTTGATTGTGAAGAATATTTTCATGAGGTCGGAACCGATATCGGCAATTTTTGTGAATATACCGCCGCAGATCCTGAGAACGCTTGCGCCGAGTGATTCGCCGATTGCGAAACCGATGAAAGCAGGTCCTGCAACATCGCTTGGGAGGAAAAGAAGGATTATGAGCATCATGATAAGCTCAACGCATATGAGAAGAACGCCTATGGACATTCCTGCATTAAGGGGTATGTTGAGAAGTTTGCTGGGTTTGCCTTCAAGGGATGCAAAGGCCATACGGCTGTTGGCAAGGGTGTTCATCCTGATGCCGAACCATGCAACACTGTAAGATCCCAATATACCGAGGACGGAAGCAATAAGTACTATTGCGACATTGCCCGCCGGCATATGAACAAGGAATCCGAAATAGAAAAGTATGCACGCGCCTATGAAGACTTCAAGCAGTATGAGGAATTTTCCCTGCTGGAGAAGATAGGTCTTGCATGTCTGGAAGATGATATCCGAAACATCAAGCATTGCCTTATGAGCAGGCATTCCCTTAACCTTGCCATACATGATCAAACCGAAAATCATACCCAGCACGCAAATGCCAAGGCCAATGTAAAGCCACATTTTGCCTTCTGCCGGAAGTTCCGGAACGATCAGCTCGGCTTCAGACGCAAAAAGCTGCGATGAGGCGAGCACGCCGATGAGCGTAAACATGCATACGCCCAGAAAATGATTAAGCCTTTTACCCATGATAATATCTCCTTTAAATTAAGTTCGCCTTTGTTATTAAGAAGTTAAGAAATCTAGTTGAAACCGCTAAGTTGGTAACACAGCACCCGGCAAGTGTCAAGGTTATAAATTGTTTCAGAATCAATTCAAAAAGCCCACGGATACTGAATTTACCAGATAAAAACGGTTATAGAAAATTCTGAATCACAATTCATTAGTGGTGGTGTTTGTGAAATAATTTGACTTGAATTCTTCCATTCATATATTTAAGGCCAATGAAAGGAATAATGCTGAAGGCTTCGTTTCTGATAATAACAGCAGTTCTTTTATCCGGATTTCTGTTTTCTGGGAATGAAAATAATTCGAAAAAAACTATTGGTGTGATATTGCCTATGAGCGGCAAATTCAAACCATATGGATTAAAGTTGCTCAAAGGGGTTGAACTGGCATCCAATATATATACCGGAGAAGGAACACGGAAGATAGAATACATAATCCGTGATTATGGAAGTGACGAAACAAGGCTTTCCGATATTATTGAAGACCTGGATCGTGACAATAATGTAATCGCCATATTGGGGCCTATGGGCACTCAGGCATGCAGGACCGCGATAAAAAAAGGAATACCGACCTTTATTTATTCCAAAGAGAATCTTGTACCGCATGAAGGCTCATGCTGTTATGGAAATTATCTTACTATAGGGACACAGGTTGGCACACTTTTAAAGACAGCGCGGAATCAGGGGATAAAACGCTTTGCCCTTCTTTCTCCTTCGGATGCATTTGGAAGGACATTCAGGGATGTCTTTATCCGGACAGCTCCGCAGTACAATATCGAAGTAGTTTTTTCACAGGAATATGCTGATGATACAAAGGATTTCTCAAGCGTCGTCAGACTTTTCAAAGATAATATAATGAAACGGAAAAAACCTGGAAAACAAAAAGCTGCGAACGTGCAGATGCAGTCAATCGAGGCAGTGATGATACCCGATACGGCAACCAATGCATCGACTATTGCAGCGTATCTGTCTTATTACGGGATAAAAGATATCAGGCTTTTTGGAACCGACCTCTGGGATACGCCGGATTTCATAAGGCTGGGCGGAAAAAATATTGAGGAGGCATGCTTTGTCAGTGGATTTTATGCCGAAAGCTCATCAATAAGGATCAGGGATTTTGTTTCAGCCTTTTCGGCCACGTTTGATGCATCTCCGAGCATATGGGAAGCAAGCGCTTATGATACGGTCTCAATAATCAGACAGATGATAGAAAAGGGTGCCGGGACGAGGAATGAGCTCAATGAAGCCATAGCGTCCTTGAAAGACTATCAGGGAGTAACAGGTATAATATCATTTTATAGTGACGGGTCCACCCGCAGAGAAATAACCGTTCTTACGGTAAGGGACGGGAATATACTAGAGGTAGTGCAGTGAAAAGAACATTTCAGTACAGTTTTGCATGGTATGTTGAAATTTTAATGATTTTTTCGATCATGATGGGGTGTGCCCATGACCAGGAAGGGAAGGCGCCGCCCGCCGATGTCCTGTATAAAGAGGCTCAGCAATTTGCAACGGATGGCAAAGTTGAGAAGGCTTCAGAGGCTTTCATGAAGGTCAGGACATTCTATCCCGGCAATGATCTTGCAAAGCAATCTCTGCTCGATCTGTCCGACCTTTATTATAATAATAAAGAATATGTTTCTGCATTGAGCAGCTACCAGGAATTCAGGATGCTTTACCCTACGGATGCTAAATCCGAGTACTGCATGTTCAAAGCAGCCATGTGCCATTTCAAGCAGATATTGACCATTGACCGGGATCAGACTGAAACGGTCAAGTCTATCAAGTCTTTTGAAGATTTTCTTCGCATGTACCCTGATTCCACCTATTCAAATGAGGCAAATGAAAACCTCAAAAAATCAAAAATAGTGCTTGCAAAAAACGGGATATACATAGGCAAATTCTACATGCATAGGAAAAAATGGCATGAAGCGGCATGCAGAAGATTTACTGAAGTCAAGGCCGGGTTTCCCGGACTTGGCCTGGACGAGGAGCTTGATAAACTTATAAAAGAATCCTGCGGCACTAAGGAGTAGGATATGGTTTCCTCATATCTCCAACCCTCAGGGTTATTCTTATCCTGTCAAGATATTCCATGTAGGGTATAGCATACTTGCGGCTTACTCCTGTAATTGTCTTCATGTCTGCCGGATTCATGGTGCTGTTGTTTCTGAAGAATTCCCTTATCTTTTCCTTAAGGATTTTTTCATTCTCGTCAGTCAGGAAGATATCATCCTTTATCCTGAAGAGTCTGCCTTCCCTGACCATGAATGAAAGTATGCCGGTCAGCTTCTTCATGTCGATATCCAGTTTCTCTGAAATCAGCAGTGGGCTTGGGGGTTCGAGACCGGAGCTGTTGAGCAGCATGTAGATGTTCCGGGTTACATCTTTATCATTTCCAAGGGACGCATTGAAATCTATCATTCTGATGTTAGGGCCGTCCTCGATGATTATCCGGTTTTTTAGCATATCTGTAAGTGCCCTGTGGAAAAGTTTGGGGTTGGCCTTTGTCTTGATGGATGACTTCAGATGCTCTTTTGAAATCCCGGGTGATGACGGATTTGCCTCATGATAGGCTGTGGCTGTGCTTGATATAAGATTTTTCAGCACATCAATGTGTCTTGAACTGACATATAAATCATTCTGTGAATCAAAACGCACTATCTCATTTTTTGTCTGAAGCTCCTGCAATGCCTTTTCAACAGACTGAGAGTTATCTGCAAGGTGGGCCTGAACAGTCTTTTTCGAAATGCCGGTCAGGCCGGAATCCATTACAAGTCCCAGGATGACCCTTGATAGATTGTCGCTCATAAGTTCTGTTGCCGTCTCGATTGAGAACCTTCTTGACGGATACGGATTGATAACCCTTCCCCCTCCCAGTGTTGTGCCGGGTGAAATGCTTCTGATAATAAATCTGTTACCTATGGATGCTATTATTGGTTCCTTCAGCCTGATACGTGCAAGCGTCTTTTCTCCAGAAGTATACAGGTTAATATTGCCGTCGACTTCAGCGGTCCCTGTGTAGAGTCTTATTCCGCCTTTTCCGGGCTGTTTGATAAGCCTCAACTCGGCATCAATGACTTGAGTAGGCCTGAACAGGCCGGATGGCACAAGCCATTGCCCTCTGGCGATTTCCTCACGGTCTATCCCCTGAAGATTGATTGCCGTTCTCATACCTGCCGCCGCAGTTTCAACATTTTCGGAATGAATCTGTATGCTTCTTATTTTTGCCCTTATCCCTGAAGGAAGTATTTCCACATCCTGGCCCCCCTCAAAAGTACCTTTTGCCAGAGTACCGGTTACAACCGTTCCAAAGCCTTTTATGGTAAACACCCTGTCGATTGGAAGGAAAGCAATACCGGAGGTGTTTCTTTCTCTGGCCTCAAGCACTTCTTTTTCAATCGCCATGAGCAGTCTGTCGAGTCCGGACCCGGTGACGGAACTTACAGGGATGATAGGAGTATCCCTTAAAAAGGTTCCGTCAAGGAATGTTTTGACATCGGAAACAGCAAGATCGAGAAGATCTTCATCAACCATGTCGATTTTTGTAAGCGCGACAATCCCTCTTTCAATGCCCAGAAGTTCACATATCTGGATGTGTTCTACTGTCTGGGGCATGACCCCTTCGTCTGCTGCAACGATCAGCAGCACCAGATCAATTCCGGAGGCACCGGAAAGCATATGGCGTATGAATTTAACGTGTCCCGGGACATCGACAACGCCGATCTTTTCTCCTGACGGCAGGACAAGAGAGGCAAATCCAAGTTCAATCGTGAGGCCTCTTTCCTTCTCCTCTTTCAACCTGTCACAGTCAGTACCTGTCAGCGCCTTGATGAGGGATGTTTTTCCGTGGTCAACGTGTCCGGCAGTGCCGATAACTATTCGCTTCATGGTTTTATGGATATACCTTCTGGATAATGGTTCGTCAATTGGCCCTTTTTTATGCCTGGCTTTATCGCATTTATCCCACATTTTGCGTTTGAGGAGACTGTAACTTTCACATAGGTTTTTCTTTTGATATAAATTGGCTGTAAACGTACATTGTCAGGCTATTTCAACTGCATTGCGGTTGAGTGAATGGCTGATGGAGCTTATTTGGTCGAGGAAGTCCTGGAGTTTCAGCCTTATCTTCGGGTTTCTGATTGATATCCTGAGAATGGTTGAGCCTGCACTTTTGCCCAACTGTGCCGGGATGATGAACCATTTCGG
>DATCTV010000020.1 GCA_036567785.1 Desulfomonilia bacterium
AATATTTTGATCGTGTCCAAAAATCGGCTAAGATAATCCCTCATGGGATGATCTCACTGGTGACAAAACCAAAAGGAGATCACCCCAGATGGATATCGTGCACTCAATTGAAGTAAAGGTATGCATTTCTGAAGAGAGCCAGCCGATACCAATCGAGAGTCTTGTAGCATCGGTGAAGAAACTTCAAATCGAAGCCAAGCTCCTTGAACATATACTTAAGGCAATGAACGAATATCTCGTCAATTCCTATTGCGGCAAGAGATATTCAAGGCGTAATCCCGAAGAGCGATATATTCGCGCCGGGACATCAGAGAAGAAGATAGTGACATCAGTGGGATCCATACTCCTGAAGTTGAATAAAGTCCGGGACATTCAGGAGAACCGTATCTGGAAACCCCTGGCAGAAGTTGTACGGTTTGCAGGAAAACAGGTGTATCAACCAGATATCGCCATGGTCAGTATTGATTTCGTTCAGAAACTCAGTTACCGGGATACTATAGAAGAGTTAGGGATCGTAATTCCAGATGTACCGTCACGGATGACCATAAATAACCGGATAAAACAGATGAGCAGATTGTTAGAGGTGAATGAGATCGAGACCCCCATGACGATAGCAATGGCGGATGGAACCAAGGCGCACTCACAGGAACCGGGGAAGAAACAGAATAATGTCAATGTTCTTCTCGGTGTGAGTGACGAGAGGAAAGTGCTACTCGGTGTCACGGTGAATCAATCCTGGCAATTCCTCTCCGATCTCGTTGACAATGAGAAGGTACTCTCCGAGAACGCAGTCATCATCAGTGATGGGGATCCAGAACTGAGGGCTGCATTTGCAGATGGAGATATTCAGTTCCAGGCTGACCTGATTCATGGGTTCCGTTTATTGGGCTATAAGTTATGGGAAGATGGCAAATTAAGCCTGGAAGAGAGAAAGAGAGTAATTAATGAACTGAAAAAGTCATTGCTGTCCCTGAAAAACGTTGTTATTTTTCACAAATCGGATCACCATCATATCGGTGCTAAAATAAACCAGGTTGTTCAAAGTATGGAAAACCTGGCCAACCGATTGACCGAGAAAGGGTGTTTTCAAGCGGCTGCTTTTCTCAATACCTATTCAAATACACTGGTAACATTCGCCCGATTATCTTTATGCGGCATTGACGTTCCCTGGAACTCCAACATGATTGAACGGTTGATGGGTGAGATATCGAAACGGGTGAAGCACAAATGGATGCGATGGACCACTCAGGGACTTGAAGCTATATTGAGATTCATCCTCGTGCGGTATACCAGTCCCTGGTTGTATCGACGATTTCGCCATGAATACATGGGACTCCATGGGCTTTCATCAATTGCAATTCAAATCTCGATTGAATCACGTTCTTATTAGTTCCTCAATACCATCTTGAACATATTGGATAGTGCAGAAGGGGGACTTCACCCCAAACTCCGATTAGGATAGACGCCGCCGCCCCCGACGGGGCGCCCCCGCGGCGGCCCCACTGGTTCTCTTCTCTGATTACCGAAATGCTTGTGAGATGGGATAACTCATTCCTATTGTTGCCGGTGAGATCTTAGCCGATCTTGTGACACAACCAAAA
>DATCTV010000021.1 GCA_036567785.1 Desulfomonilia bacterium
GCGCCGGGGTTTCCGGCGCCTCTTCTTTTTTACCTTGTGATTCAGTTCAGATTAGAATGTAACTTTCGCAATCCAGCGCGCTGCGTAAGTGTCTTTGAGCTCTTTACCGGTTCCATTCCAAGTGTTCACCTTGATAGTTTCAGGAATTGGCCGTCCTGTTATCGGATTTATCTGCATTGTAAGATACTTTGACCCTACTTCCCTGAAGGCGTTTTCAACAAGCTCTTTGTAAAAGTTTCCAGGCTTGTAGTAGGCAAGGTCTATTCCGAATGAAAGGTTGTCCATCCACTGATAGTTCAGGCGGCCTCTCACTTCCCAGCCGAGGTCCTTTGATACGCTTGATTGATAGGAAGTATCAGGGAGCACTCCCGGCATCATGCTTGGCATGCTTGGCCCGGCGTATTCTAAATAAAGATTATTATCATCATCTGAATAATATCTAACGATCTTACTTTCAAGGCTTGTAGGTGCAACAGCATTGGCAAGTCCGTAAGTTGAAAAATTATAGCTACCATCTTCATTAACGCTTGTAATAGCACTGTTTGCAGCATACCAGTTTTCGAGATACTTTGTATTTTCTTTCTGACCAATAACAAAGTTTACATCAGCTTTCAGTTTGTCTGTGAATTTGTATGCAAGGTTAAGGCGGCCCAGTATGGCGTTTGTGAAGCTGTAATTGCCGTCAACGCGAGGATCGCCAAGTGCTGCCTGTGTAGCATAGGTTTCAAATGCATATGCGTAAATATCATGGACATCGTTCATGAGCCATGTATCAAGGTTTTCGCCGTCATCAAGATATGCAGATACGAACTGAGGTTTCTTTGCGCCAGGAAGATATGCGCCGTCTATCTGTATCGCAGCATTGCCAGGTGTGATTCCAAAGCCCAGCCATGCACCCCATACGTTATCGGCTTTCCAGTCAGTTTCTGTACCGATATATGATCCAACCGGAGAGCCGGTCTGCAGGAGAGGACCGTTTCCATATGCAAGTTTCATATTCATTTTTACAAGGTCGTTGAACTTCTGGTTGAACCAGAGGTGAGGATAGATGATCCTGGTCTGTGCATGGCCTGGACCTGAATATTTATAGGCAAGCCTGAAGTCGAACAGGGTATTTGCATTTTCCAGTTTGGCGATACCTTCAAATTCATCCTGGTCACCAGTGTTGTGGCTATTCTTTGTTCCCATTGCAGTGCCAAGTTCCTGCTTCTTGTTCCAGACAACACCAAAGACCCAATCTTTTGCGGCCGGAACCTGGATGAACCAGCCGATACCCGTGAAGTCTTTTGTTTTACCGGCAATGAACTTGCCTATGCCTGTTGTGACATCGGCATAGAGCTGGTCAACCGTGAATGTGTTGTACTGGCTGTACGGCTTGTAATTACGAGTATTGAGTTTTGACCCGGTGTCTGACGGATCCACAATAGCGCCGGTCGGTACGAATTCACTGTAAGCCTGATAAATACCGTCCCAGTTGACTTCGTCATCCCTTGATATCTTGTTGTCGAAAACTTCAAGGTCACCAACAATTTTGATCTTGTCATTTACAATAATCTGCGGATAAAGATTGAAATAATGCTTCAAATACATGTCCGTGACAGGAAATGTCAGATTATCCGGAATGTCCATTATCATCGGATATGCATAATACCGGCCCTGAATTTCGTATTTGCCCCCCAGTTTAAAATCAACAGCCCATGCCGGCATTGCAAAGGCCATTGCAACAACTAAGAGCAGTACCCATTTTCCCCATTTACCCATACCCTTTCCTCCTTATGCTTTGTTTTTTATTTCCCCAAATAAGGTTGTGGTTCTTGGATGAGTGCTCTGGGTGCGGTTCTCTAGTTGTTTATGCAATCTCTTTTTATATGCCCATTATTTAGACATATCCCTACCCAATGTCAATACAACATACATGCCATTTTGTAAATAAATTGCCATAATTAGCATTTTGTAATGATGGCAGGTATCGGGCTGTGATATATGCTGAAATTAAGAAACCAAGTATAATCAATATGATAAAATAATAATGTATGCTCTGCAGAGGCTTCAATAATTTCAGAAGACAGGTTTTCATGGCAGTTCGAAGGCCATTGACTATTCGGGCATGTTGTAAGTATTCAACAGGTTTGTGTGTATTATTGCAAAGATGACACAGGATCCTCAGGAATATATTGACAAAACAGGCTTGCAGTGTGATTGGGTGTGAAATGACAGAAGGTGCTTCAAAAATCTTAAAATGGCTTGTTCTGTTTATAATCCCGCTTCTGATATATATTGCCTCGTTGCCCGCGATTCCGCTTATTGAGCCTGATGAAGGTCGTTACAGCCTGATTCCTCAGGAGATGATTCAGACCGGAGACTATGTAACTCCGAGACTGAAGGGTGTCGATTACTTTGAAAAACCGGTCCTCGATTACTGGGCGACAGCTGTTTCATTTAAAATATTCGGGGAAAATGCCTTTGCCTCCAGGCTATTCGTGGCCCTTTGCGCCTGGGGCTGCATCATGCTTGCCTATAGGATCGGCAGACGTTTCCATGACGAAAAGACCGGGATTTTTGCTGCGGCTCTGCTTTCCACGACTATATATCATTTTGTAATGGGCAGAGCCCATGTCCTTGACATGCCGCTTACATTCTTTGTCTCAATGGGCATATGGTCATGCTACAGGTTTTTTGAGGACGAACGCCGCAAACGGATATGGCTTTATCTCGCGTATTTTTTTGCAGGACTGGCCTTTTTGTCAAAAGGCCTCATCGGTGTTGTTTTTCCTTTTACAATAGCCTTTTTCTGGCTTGTCTTCAGAAAACGATTCAGGGATATATTCAGGCTGATTTCTCCGGCAGGATTGATCATACTGTTGCTGGTGACCGGCCCGTGGCTTTACCTTGTACAGAAGGCTAATCCTGATTTTTTCAACTTCTTTTTTATTCATGAGCACCTGCAGAGATTTACAACAAAGATTCACAACAGGTATGAACCTTTCTGGTTCTTTATTCCTGTCCTGATTGGCGGCTTCATACCCTGGCTGGGTTATCTGCCCCAGGCGATCAAATATATGAGGCCCAGAATCGGTTTTATCTTTAAAAAGGATGAAACAGCTTTTCTCCTTACATGGGCCGGATTTGTTTTCCTGTTCTTTTCAGCCTCCTCATCCAAGCTTGTGCCATACATTGCACCTGTTTTCATACCGCTTTCGGTTATGCTCGGGCATATATTCAGACAGGGGGACGATGCCCTGAGGCAAGGCAGTCATGTTACTACGGGCATAATAGCATCGTCTGCGGTCTGGCTGCAGTCAGCGGCCATAGGGACGGGGATAGTATTCCTGCCGCTCTTCGATAAGGGAAGCCTTATATCGATGAGCCGGTGGCTGCCATATGTAATTGTCCCTGTCATCATGCTCCTGTGCCTGACTTTCCTGCCCTCAATGGTAAGGAAAAGACTGCGGCAGGGATGGTTTTTCAGCATTTATATTTTCTCGGCAGTGTTCTTTCTCTCGCTGCTTGTGCCTGCGGCAAAATATGTTACGCCGTACAAATCCGCCTTGCCTATTGTCGAGGCCATCAGGGAGCATGTACCCGAAGGCAGCGTTCCCGTTCAGTTCAAGATGAGCAATTACGGCATCGACTTTTATACGCGCATGAAAACGCCTGTAGTCGATGATTATGGCGAGCTTGATTATGGTGTAGCCAAGCTTTCGAATGAGGAGAAGATAAGACGCTTTCCGTCAAGCCGGGATTTCTTCGAACAGTATAAAAAATCAGGCGAAGAATGGTGCGTTACTGACGACATATACAAGGTTGACATCCTGAAAGAGAAGTCTCCCGCCGCAGAAGTCCTCTGGCAGAACAGGGAATACTTCCTCATACATATGAAAAAAGGGACATCAATAGGCGGAAAACCATGATATTGAAACACCCCCTTATGTGTGTTATGCCGCATGAAATCAAAGTTCTGTATGGAGACAACGATGGGAAAAGACTCATTTACCGGAACAAAATCATATGTCCTTGATCCAGAACTTGCACGCATAGTCAATGCATCAATCAGGCTTGAGATGCCGCTACTCCTCAAAGGTGAACCCGGTACCGGCAAAACACTGCTTGCATATGCCATTGCGGAAAATCTGGGCATGCCGCTTATCATCCTGAACGTTAAGTCGAGTATGAAGGCGGTCGAGGCGCTTTATCAGTACGATACCCTGACGCGCCTCAATGACAGCCGTTTTGGTGATTCGTCACGTGATGTAAGCAGCATTGAGGACTATATAAAAATGGGAAAGATAGGACAGGCCTTTACAGCCGACAGCCGCGTCGTCCTGCTAATAGACGAGATCGACAAGGCCGATACAGACTTTCAGGATGACCTGCTGGATGTGCTTGACCAGATGAGTTTTGATATAATCGAAATCGACAGGACTATTAAAGCGAAAAACCGGCCTATCATTATCATTACATCCAACGCCAAGAAAGATCTTTCGGATCCGTTTCTCGGGCGATGCATCTTCCATCATATAGCGTTTCCAGATGCAGATATGATGAGAAAGATAGTGCTCGCACACTTCCCTTCAATCGAAAAAAAGATAAGCGAGGCATGCATAGAGGCTTTTTACAGGCTGAGGGAGGTAAAAGGCATCGAGAAAAAGCCCGCCACGCGCGAACTCATAAACTGGATACGCATCCTTCTCATGGATAAGGAATTCGATACACAGTACCTTGCAAAAAGGGATGTCCCGTACCTTGGCGTTCTGTTCAAGAAAAGCGAAGACCTGAAACTTGCCCAGAGGTACACGGGCGGGTACTAGATAACGTGTTCTCGGAATTTTTCTATACGCTCAGAGACCGGGGCATACCGGTCGGTCCAACAGGGTTTCTGAGGCTTCAGGAGGCCCTTGACAAAGGTCTTATACTGAGCCTTGACGACCTGTACTGCATCAGCCGCGCGGTCATGATCAAGAGCGAACGCTATTTCGACATGTATGACAGGGTGTTTGCACACCACTTCAAAGGGGCAGATCTCCCGGAAGACCTTGCCGACGAGATAGAAAAGGCAATAGCCGCGATGCTCGAAGAATGGCTGAAAGACCCGGTCAAAATGGCGGAATTTCTGGGAATGAGCGTGGAAGACGTCAAGAAGCTTACGCCTCAGGAACTTGAGGAATACTTCAGGAAAAGACTTGAAGACCAGAAGGAGCGCCATGACGGAGGTAACCGCTGGATAGGCACGGGCGGGACATCACCTGTGGGCCATTCGGGATTTCATCCGGGCGGCATGCGCGTGGGCGGTGCATCACGAAACCATTCCGCGGTAAAGGTAGCGCTTGAAAGGCGATATCGTGATTATACCCAGGATCAGCGCCTCGGGCCCGCACAGATTTCAGATGCATTGAAACGCCTGAGATATATGGTGCCTGCGGGTCCCAAGGACAGCCTTAATGTTGAAAAAACGATAAAGGAAACCATGAAGAATGCAGGCGAAATAGAGATAGTATTTGATAGGAGACTCAAGGACAAACTCAAGGTCATTCTTATGATAGACAACGGCGGCTACTCTATGGACCCCTATGTAAACGTGGTGCAGGTACTGTTCAATCACGCCAAATCACAGTTCAAGGACGTGAAGTTTTATTTCTTCCACAACACCGTGTATTCACGTGTCTGGGCGGATCCCCAGCGAATGAGCAAGGCATTTGCTATCGAGGACTTTGCACGGATGGACCCTGAGACCAGGCTAATCATGGTTGGAGATGCGTCAATGGCGCCATACGAACTTTACAGCCGCTACGGCAGCATCTATTACGGTTCCCAGATGCAGCGACCAAGTATCGACAGCCTCGTATTTCTTGCAAAAACCTTCAGACATAGTGTATGGCTTAACCCCAAGCACGAATACACCTGGCCCGGCACTGAGACCATAATGGCGATTTCCGAGATATTCCCGATGTACGAACTGACGCTTGACGGTCTCGACGATGCCGTAGGCCATCTGATGAAGAAATGACGGATATGCGCTCGTAGCTCAGTTGGATAGAGCGTAGGCCTCCGGAGCCTAAGGTCGCAGGTTCGATCCCTGTCGAGCGCGCCAGTTTCGATTATCAGTCCAGTCGTTTATGGAACCTGAGAGTGGCGCTTGCAAAAAGGATCAGACCCAGTATGCCGAGTGCCAGAAACTGCTTCCATAGCACCTCAATTCCTACACCCTTTAAAAATATCCCCCTGATAATGACCAGGAAATACCGTAGAGGATTGAGATACGTGAGCCATTGAACGGGTTCCGGCATGTTGCTTATGGGAAATACAAAACCGGAAAGCATGAACACCGGCAGCACCACGAAAAATGTAGACATCATGGCCTGCTGCTGCGTCCTGCTGACCGTTGAAATAAAAAGACCCATTCCGAGCGAACTCAGAAGGAACAGGATCGATGCCGCGAAAAGAAGCCATGCGCTTCCCGCCATGGGGACGTCGAACCAGTATTTTGCAAAGGCAATGACTATCCACATCTGTATGAGCGAGATAATTATAAAGGGTATGGTCTTTCCCATGATAAATTCGGAGGATTTTATCGGAGTTACTATCACCTGCTCCATCGTCCCGGATTCTTTTTCGCGGATGATGGCAATGGATGTAAACAGAAGACTCAGTAGCATGATAAGAAAGGCCACAATCCCGGGCACGAAGAAATGGCGGCTGTTGATATTGGGGTTGTACCATTGCCTCAGGCGCATATCCACCTGCGCGAACTGCATATTCTGTGGATATATGCGCTTCATCATCATGCGGTTGTACTGGTCAAGGACCATTACCGTATAGGATATTCTGATAAATGCCATGTTGCTCATGCACCCGTCGGCGATTATCTGGACGTCTGCGGTATTCCCCTTTTTCATCTTTTCGCTCATATCAGGCGCGATATTAATCCCTATGTCCACCTTGTTGTCCATAACCAGCCTCCCGAGAGCCTTTTCACTCTCGGGAAAGTGAGTGATCCTGAATATTTTATTGCTGCTGAATGCCTCGATGAATTCCCTGCTTTCATTTGTACGGGCCTGGTCGAATACGGCTACCTGAATATTGTTGATGTCGAAATTGACGACATAACCGAATACAAGGATCTGAACGAGCGGAGCTATTATCAGAAGCGGCCTGTTCTTTCTGTCACGGAAGAGCTCTATGAACTCCTTCCTTACAAGCTCCCTTATCCTGAGCCAGTTCACAACCCCTCCTTTTTGAGAAGCAGATAATTGATCGAGGTTAATATTACAGGGATTGCAGCAAGGACTGCATAATCGGTCCAGACTGCAGAAAAGCCAACATCCCTTAGGAAGATGTCACTCAGAATGCTGATGTAATATTTTGCAGGCACAAAATATGTTATCAGCTGAAGGGCTTTCGGCATATTGGTGATCGGAAATACAAAATTTGAAAGCAGGAACGAGGGGAGGTAGGTGATAAGTATGGCCGCCTGGTTTGCAACAAGCTGGTTCTTGATGGAGGTGGAAAGCAGCAGTCCTATCGATATAGCTACAAAGACATAAAGGGTTGATGCAAACATCATGATCCAGAAACTTTCCTTCATGACCACGTTGAACAGGATCTGACCCATGAATATCGAAACCAGGACGTCGATAATGGCTATGAGATAATACGGGACAGCCTTTCCGATCATGAACTCCATTGCTCCAAGAGGAATGGACTTTAACGTTTCCATCGTGCCGTTTTCGTATTCCCTTGCAACCACCAGGGATGTCAGCAGGGTCCCTGCGATGATAATTATTATGGCTATAATACCCGGGATTATGAAATTTCTACTCAGGAGGTTCTCATTGAACCATACTCTCAGACATCCGTTTACAGGCGGGTCCATAGCCTCCAAACCAGACCTGTTAAGGAAGTCCGCCAGGATAACCTGGTTGTAGGCATTGATAAAACCATTCACGTATCCCTTGGAGATGTTGGCAAAATTGGGATCGCTGCCGTCGAGTATAACCTGCATTGGCGCCGGTCTGTCAGACCTCAGGTTTTTCGTGAAACCGGGCGGAATGACGAAGGCAAGAGATGCCCTGCCATGATCGAGATAATCGTCGATTTCACCGGAGGAATCGATCGATGCTGTTATGGTGAAATATCGTGAGGCCCCCAGTTCCCTGATGAAATCGCGACTGATGTCAGTCCTGTCCTGGTCGATCACTATTGTTTTTATATGCTCGACATCGAGACTCAGGGCATAGCCGAAGAGAAGTATCAGAAGAACAGGGATGGCGAATGCCATTGCCAGACTCCTGTAATCTCTTGCAAGATGCAGGAATTCATTCATCATTACGGCATTGATCTTTCTGATGTTCATGAAGGGCCACCTGCCATAAGCCTTATGAATGCGTCGTTAAGCGTGGCCCCCGGCTTTTTAGGGCATGTCCTTTCTATTATCTCTTCCGGAGAGCCCTCCGCAACAATATTGCCCAGGTTTATCATGGCGATCCGCTCGCAGTTGAGGGCCTCGTCCATATAATGAGTGGTTACGAATACGGTGATGCCTTCTCCAGAAAGCTTGCGGATGAATTCCCAGAAATGCCTTCTTGTGATCGGATCAACCCCCGATGTGGGCTCGTCCAGAAATATTATGCCCGGTTTGTGGAGCATGGCGCACCCCAGTGCGAGTCTCTGTTTGAAGCCTTGAGGCAGGTCTTTTGTCAGTCTGTTTCTGAACTCTGAAATCCTGGCCATGTCGAGGACCCATTGAGTTCTTTCCTTCCAGAGGCTTTCGGGAACATTATAGACGCCGAGGTAAAACCTGATGTTTTCAAAAGGGGTCATATTTTCATAAAGTGAAAACTTCTGCGACATGTAGCCTATCGAGCTTTTGATTTCATCCGGTTCCTTTATCACATCATATCCTGCTACACTGCCGCCTCCGGACGTGGGTTTCAGAATTCCGCAGAGCATGCGTATAGTTGTCGATTTGCCCGAACCGTTCGAGCCCAGGAAACCGAAAATTTCCCCCTTTCTGACTGAAAAACTTATGCGGTTTACGGCAATGAACTTGCCGAAACGCTTTTCAAGGCTGTTCACGACAATTGAATTATCTTCCGATGTCGTCACCGGCTATCTCCCCGTCGATTTCCGCTATACGCATTATCATGGCATCTTCCAGACTGGCATATCGGGCCTGGATATCCGCAGGCGTTGCAACTTGAAGGACTTTTGACTTATGCATCATTGCAAGCGTGTCGCATTTTTCACCTTCATCGAGGTATGCGGTTGAAATAATTATGGTTTTACCCTGCCTTTTCATTTCATTGAGAATGTCCCAGAATTCCTGTCTCGATACCGGATCGACACCGTTTGTAGGTTCATCGAGGATCAGCACATCAGGTTCGTGTACAAGCACGCATGCAAGGCCCAGTTTCTGCTTCATCCCGCCGGATAGATTGCCTGCCTGCCTGTCTAGATATGGCAGGAGATTGGAAAAGCCCAGATATTTTTCCATCCGGGATTTTCTTTCCTGACCTCTGATCCCGAAAATGTTCATGAAGAAATTAATGTTTTCAAGGACGGTCAGGTCCTGATAAAGACCGAAACGCTGGGGCATATAACCGATTATCTCCTTTACTTTACGCTTGTCAGCAACAACATCGAGGCCGGCTATTTTCATCCTGCCTTCAGATGGTTTTATCATTGTTGCAAGCATGCGGAGCAGGGTCGATTTGCCGGCGCCGTCCGATCCAACAAGACCGAATACCGAACCCCTTGCGGCTTCAAGGCATGCATCATCCACGGCCTTGACCTCCCCGAAGCTCATCGTTACATGCTCGATCTTGATATAGGAATCATCCATGATATCTGCCATTTCTGCCTGTTTGTTATTCCTTATTATTTCAGCCACGCATCTGCCGGAAGCCCCGGTTTTAATGCAAGGTCGGGATTAAAGATGGATATCTTAACAAGATATACGTATTTCACCCGCTCTTCCTTGGTCTGGATAATCTTGGGCGTGAACTCGGCCACCTGAGAAATATAGGAAACATTGCCTTTGAAGACCCTGCCGGGCATGGAATCAATCTTTACCTCCGCAGGCTGTCCCGGCCTTACGTTGCCGATGTCCGTCTCTCTGACATATATCTTGAGATATACCCTTGTGAGATCCGAAATCGTCATAACCTCCCGGCCCGGGTTTACCACTTCTCCGAGTTCTATATTGCGGCTGGTGATTATGCCATCAACTGGCGACAGGAGCCTGGTATAACCAAGTCTTATGGTTGCTTCGTCCAGAGCCGCCTTTGCGACAAGAACCTGGGCGCCTGCCTGGGCGATGTCTTTTTCCGTTGCATCAATCTTTCCGAGGTTGCTGTTTGCAGCCGTCAGTGCTGCTTCCGCCTGTAAATACCTGCTGCTGGCGTTGTCAAAGGCCAGTCTTACGTCATCACGTTCTTTTTCCGTGACCACACCTCTTTTATAAAGTTCAGAATATCTGACATAATTCTTTCTGGCGTTTTCCGTCACGTCCTTTGCGATGGAGAGTGCCGCCTGCGCCTGTCTTACATCGGCAGGAAGGGATTTTTTGTATATGTTAAGAACGTCAACTAGCTGTTCCCTGTTTTTTTGAGCGCGTTCAAGGTTGGATTTCGCCTGCTGAATCCGTGCCCGGTATTCCTCGGTGTCAAGTTCGGCAATCACTTCACCTTCTTTTACGCTTTGTCCTTCATCATAATTAATCCTGTTAACCCTGCCGGAGGTCTGAAATGATATGTTGGACTGGTGCGCATCTATCGTTCCCGAATACCATTGTTCAACGTGTTTGTTTTTTTGCTGCTCACGCCATACGGTGAATCCTACCGCCAGAACAAGAACAAGCAAGACTGCGACTATTACGCTCTTCTTCATTTTATGCCTCCCGATTCATTACCTGTAATTCCGATTACCCTCTCAATCCTTGCCATAAGAATGTTGTAGTCACCGACAGCCCTTGCATAATCGGCCCGGGCCTTTGTCAGTAGGGACTGGGCGTCAAGCACGTCAACAGCGGTACCCAGCTGTTCCTTATATCTTTCAGAACTCACCCTGAAGTTTTCCTCTGCACTCTTGATCATGGATTTGGTTACGCTCACCTGTTTTTCAGCCTCCTTGAGGTCAAGCCATGCCCTTTTTACTTCAAGCGCTATACGGTCTCCTGTCTGAAGTATAGCATTATCGGCCTGGTTTACACGTGCCCTTCCTGCATCAACCCTGTTCTTGGTCTTTCCCCATTCCCAGAAATTCCATGTAGCTGCCGCGGATATATACCAGTCGTCCTGCTGTCTGTAGGGGCTGCCCTGGAGTTCCGGATGATCGCCGTATCGCTCCAATCGTCCGGTTGCCCCGATGACTGGGACAAAGCCTGCTTTTTCAACCTTGAGCAAACTTTCCGATTGTTTCTGGCGTGCAACTGCAGCCTTCATTTCCGGCCTCATATTGATTGCCATGTTGATGCATTCATCAATCCCTCTGTCAAAAGGCACGACCTCAAAGCTGTCGATAATATCCACAGGGGTATTTATTCCTCTTCTGAGGATTGTATTAAAATTTGCATTTGCTATCTCTATGGCATTTTCAGCGGCAAGGAGATTTCGCTGGGCGTTTGCAACTTCCACTTCCGCCCTTAAAAGGTCATTAAGCGGTACCAGATGGACATCATAATAGGCCTTTGCCATGTCTCTGTGCCCCTTAAGCATCTCAACAGATTTGACGGCGGCGTCCTTGACTTTTACAGCCTTTAATATTGAATAATAAGCAGTTTTGACCTCTTCGATCACGATGAGCACGTTTTGACGTTTTTCCTGACTCGCTACATCTTCGCCGGTTTTGTTTGCAAGATAATTGTAGTATATAGCCCCGCCGGTAAAGATGGGCTGCTTGACTTCAAATGCGAGTGTGTAATTGTCTTTTGTACCCGTTGTAATTGTTGTAGCCGGCATGAACGGAGGATTTCCCGGAAAATCGACATAGGGGTCATCGCTGAGTCTGGTATAGTTGTAGGAAGCGCTGAACATGGGTAGGAAACCGGTTCCCGCCTCTTTCTTTTTAGCCCTGGCATAAGAAACACCTTCGTCTGCAGATTTGATGAGGAGGCTGTTTTCGAGAGCGATATTTATTGAATCTGCAAGGCTTAATGGCTTGCCGTCGTTATCGGCGGAAACCGGCTGAGGTTGAATAATTATGAATATAAGCATTAATGATAAACTAATCTTGAGTGTTTTCATTTTTCACCCCCGTTTTGCATAAACAAGCACTGACCTCATTACGAGCCGTTCAATTTCCGATGCAATATGTGAAGATGTCTTTTTACAGATATTCCTGATTTCTCCGGGTGCATTATTCTTCGAGTAAAGGAGCGGGAAAATAGTGTTTGTCGATATTATGCCTCCCATGACCATAACATGGACAAGCTCCGGAATGGTTTCGATAAATACTCCCGATTTTGTTCCGGCTTTGATCACACCTGTAATAATAGAAATAATCCTCAAGATGTCTTTAAAGAATATATCCGGGAGATTGTTACCGCCTGAGGCGATTTCCCGCATCATTATCCGGGGCATTTCGGGATTGCTTGCGATTGCCTTGTTGAAAACCGCTATATATGTTCTCAATTTATCCTCTGGTTTGTCCACCTTCTCGAGCTCCTTTTCTATCTGCTCGACGACATTTCCAATTATCGAATGCAACACTTGGGCATACAATTCGTGTTTGTCTCCTATATGGTAGTAAAGCATAGCCTTGTTTACGCAAGCCTTGCGGGCGATTTCGTCGACACGAGCACCCTCAAAGCCCTTATCCGCAAACTCCTTTCTGGCTGCAGCAAGAATATTTTCAATGGCCACGCCTTTTTTTTCAGGCATATTTATCACCTTTTCTGCTTGTTAACTAAATAGTAGGTTAAACTAACCGGTTGGTTAACACTATTTAAAAATAAAAACAAGATTTTTTTGAGACTCCTGCACGACTTAGGTTTTTGTCATTTCGAAAGGGCAGCCTGGGCAGTTGTGCAGGAGTCTTTAATGTATCCGCTGCGCTTGCGTTTTGGGGCAATATCCCAGGATATCATTCGTATTCGCTTCCTGCCTCCAGTCTGCTCATATCCCTGAAATTATCAACTCCGGTAAAGAATTCCCTCATCATTATTACCCAGTAATAACGCCCTTTTTCAGTAAGCTGAAGGCTGTCGTGAGTGGTATTCAAAGCCCCGATGAGGGTAAAAAACAGGCATTCAAGAGGCAAAAGCGTCCATGGGTCTTTGCCAAACCTTTGAACGAACATGCTTCTTGGCACCTTTAATCCGAAAAGACCCATCAGAAACGCGTATCGGGCTAGTTCTTTTCTGGAGAATTTCTTTTTTGCATAAACCGGGAGCCTCCCTTCCCGGATGTCTTTCATATATCGTCCTATCGAAAATGTGTTTGCATATATATAACCGCCTGACAGACCGAAAGCCCCGCTTCCTGCGCCGGCATAGTCTTCGTTTGATGTGACATATTCGTCTATCATTGCATCAGAAAGGGAAAAACACCATGCGGATTGCGGATGATAATCGGTCGAAAGGTTTTTCGATATCAGTTCATTAAAGAGGCGCTCTTTCCTGAAACTGTGAGCCCCCATGATTTTCTTCATTTCTCGTATGGTTTCATCAGATACCATCAGGGGATAAAACGTTACCTGATCGGGCTTTATATTATTAAGTGTATATACATCATTAAGCAACTGGTCTCTGTTTTGAACCGGGAAATTGTAGATCATGTCAATATTCAAGGTTCTGACAATATTCTTCGCTTTTGATATTTTTTCTATCAGTTCATTACCACTGCCGTATTTTTCATATCTTCCGATCAGTTTGAGTATTTTATCATCAAAAGTCTGGACTCCTACCGACACCCTCCCTGCTCCCAGGTCGGACAAAACGGAAAGGGTCTCTCTGTTAAGCGAATCAGGGTTGGTTTCAACAGAAATGTCTTTTGGTTTAAACAGGCTGTTCAAGTGTTTCAGTGTTTTAACCAGTTCATCCATCAATATAGTCGGGGTTCCGCCGCCGATATAAATTTCTGAAAACCTGAAACCTTTTTGATGGTATATATCGAGCTCTTTTCTGAGCGCCTGGAAATACGATCTTGTCAGGTCTTCTCTGAACACAACCCTGTGGAATGAACAATAAGGGCACAACACCCTGCAGAATGGAATATGCATATATAACTGAATATCCCGTGCTGGAGCATCAGGTGGTTCGCAATGGCCCAATTCGCTGAACGCCAGATAATCCTTTGTTTTAAACCGCATGAACCTGGAAATAAATGCATCGATTGTCATGCCGCACATATTATTTCTTTAAGGGTTTATGTGTCCATACTTAACATCAGCTCATTTGCAAATTGCATATCATATTGGTTGAACAGTGATTTCGTGTTACGGAGTGTCTAAAATAATTCAATGGAGGGCCTTACAGGCCGTGATACCGGTTAAGGACACTTCTTCAAAAGGATTTGCTGCGGTTACAATATTGATTATATGCGCTAATATTGCCATGTTTTTTGAAGAAGTCAGGACAGGCAGCGCCCTGTTTGATTTATATGGTATAAGTCCGCATGACATCTGGCTCTACCTGACAAACGGAAGAGGCAACCTTCTCAGATTGAATCTGTCGATATTCGTATCCGGCTTTATGCATGGAGGATATCTGCATCTTATGAGCAACATGCTTTTTCTGTACGTATTCGGGCCGTCAGTCGAAAAAGAGCTTGGCTGGATGAGGTATGTGGTGTTTTATGCAGTATCAATTTTTGTCTCGTTTTATACTCACGCTCTGTTTTTTCATAATTCAGACATTATTGTCGTAGGTGCATCAGGTGCAATTGCAGCAGTAATGGGTATTTTTATCGTCCTGAAACCCCGGGCTAAAATAACATCGATAATACCAGTCTTCTTTGTTATCAAAATCGTCCATATCCCGGCATTTATTTTTATATTGATATGGTTTGCCCTGCAGGGATTGAACGGATACTTTACTCTTGGCGAACAGACTTCTATAGCATGGTTTTCCCATATAGGCGGTTTTGTTATGGGTTTTGTGTATGGGGCAGTTTACAGGCTGAACAAGTAGATGAGCCTTTCTGTATCGATTACGGCTTCTCCTCATTGAAAAAGGTGTATGATTTCCTGCCTGATATCTCATGACGGCCCTCGAATAGATCCACGCTGAAATTATCTTCCGCGCCAACCTCGCGGTATATCCTCGATATATGTTCTATGGCTGTCTGTACGCCCTTTCTCGGGAATATCATGTCCCTTGAGCCCGATTCGACAAGCAGCTTTCGGGGTGCAATCGCTGACGCGAAGTCGAATATCTCACCGGCAGCCAGGATTCCGGGGATGTAATTATCGGGACAATGCCATACTGACATCACACTGTCTCGGAAAGTATTGATATAGCCGCTGACCACGGTGCGCTTGATGCGCTCGTCAAGACATGCGAAATACAGCGCGACGAGCCCGCCGCCGGAAATGCCCATGCAGCCGATATCCTTGAAGCCCTTTGCCTCCAGCATATCCGTACACCTCATAGCCTGGTATATCCTGAGTGAGGCGGTGGTTAAGCCGTACATAAGTGTATGCAGCGAGATATCCCTGCAGGAATTGCTGTAGAAAGGCTTGAATCCGTCTTTGCGCTTACGCGCTTCACCGAAGCCTATCGGCTCGTAAGCAATTACGGTGTTGCCTCTTTTTACGAGTTCTATGGCGAAATTCTTCTGGTAATTATCCAGAAAATTGATTCTGCGTCGACTGCCGCGTTTGCCTTGACTTATTATCTGACGGCATCCGTAGCCATGTCCGCAGACCGCCACAACTGCGCTTCCTGATGGCAGTTTGGGAGTAAGCAGGTAACAGAGCGTATTCCAGCCATCACATAACTCAAGGGAAATGGTTTCCTGAATGAAACCTTCTCTGTCTTCAGTCTTTACGATCTCGGGTCTGAGGTTCTTGATCTGTGCGGGGATCCTTTCTATTGCAAGAATCTCCGCAAGCTGTCCGCGCAGGGCCTTGGAGACCTTCAGACATTCTTCCCTGCCTCTTACGTCCTTGTAGGGGGAACGGTATATCTGTCTGTAAAGGCTGTCCAGGTATTTGTCCGGTGAATATTTACGTTCTTTCATCATGTTTTTATGAAAATAAACTATTTGAAAAAATATAATTTTTCATCAATATTATAAAAAATAATGTAAAGTTTATTTTTTTGAATCCCGATAGGCTTGACATGAAAGATGAAGAATTAGTTCATTCGGAGTCGATTTATAATGATAACTGCCTAATATTGGTTTATAATATACTTAATGAATATACGGCGACTCATTATAACAGGCTTTATAATGATGGCGGCGCTAACGCTGATTTTTACAGTACCGGGCGAAAAAGGCCTTATTCAGACTTACAGATTGAAAAAGGAGCTTTTTATTCTGCAATCTCAGAATGCAGCCCTGAAACAGGAAAATCAGATGCTTGCTCAGGAGGCAAGCCTGCTGAAGGAAAGCCTTCCCTACATAGAACATATCATCACAAGAGAAATGAATATGGTAAGGCCGGGGGACACCATCGTAATAATAAAAAAGAAAAAGTAATATTTGCGGGGTGAATGAATGCTTTTCGGCAAAAAAACCTTGTTAGGATTGGACATCGGATCACAAAGCATCAAGATGATAGATCTCGAGAAAACCCGGTCCGGATATGAATTAAAATCAATGGGAATTGCTATCGTGCCATCGGAATGTATTGTTGACAAAGATATAATGGATTCGGAAACGGTCGTTGAGACAATACGGAACCTGAGGGATAATCTGAAAATTATTCCGAAAGGCACAGCGACAGCGGTTTCCGGTCATTCTGTAATTGTCAAGAAAGCCGAAATTTCAACAATGTCTAGGGCGGAACTTGAGCAGACGTTGATGATTGAGGCAGAGCAGTACATTCCTTTTGATATCAATGATGTGTATCTGGATTTTCACATACTGGGAGAAAGCCTTGAAAGACAGGACATGATGGATGTCCTTTTTGTTGCATCGAAAAAAGAACTTGTGGATGATTATTCTTCCATTATCAAAAATGCCGGTCTCAAGCCATTGATAGTTGATGTAGATGTCTTTGCAATCGAAAATATGTACCATTCCAATTATCCGGATGCCCCGGAAACCATTGTTGCCCTTGTGGATGTCGGCGCATCAATGATTAATATAAATGTGATGAGAGAAGGGACGTCGATTTTCGCAAGAGACATTTCAATGGGCGGCCGTCAGATGACCGAGCGCATACAAAGGGAATTCGGGGTCAGCTTTGAACGGGCGGAAAATATAAAATGCGGAGCAAGTATTGATGGAATTGATCTCGAGCGTGTAAATTATATTTTCAAAATGGCTTCAGAAACATTCGCTCAGGAAATCAAAAGGACACTGGATTTCTTCCTCTCCACGATGGTTAATGAAAATATAGAAAAGATTTACATAAGCGGCGGTGGTGCAAGAATACCGGGATTGATATCTTTGCTGCAGAAACAGAATGAAGTACCAGTGGAGATTATAAATCCTTTCAATAATATTACATGGAATGAAAAGAACTTCGATCCAGCATATATGGCCTATATTGCTCCACAGATGGCAGTTGCTGTAGGCCTTGCGTTAAGGAGGGCGGATTACAAATGGTAACGATCAATCTGCTTCCAGTAAAAGCTGAGTTAAGGCTGAATGCGATCATACAGCATGTCATTGTATTCGCAGTATGTGTCGGGATAATTGTTGTTGGCCTGGGGATTCTTCAGGGAACCATGAAAAGAGAAAAGACATCGATTGAGAATGATATTCAAAAAACGCAGGTCCAGATTGCAGATCTGAAAGTCAAGGCTGAAGAAATTGAAAAGGTTAAAAAACGCAGGTTGGAACTTGAGAAGAAACTTCAGGTCATCAATGATTTGAGCATTCAGAAAACGGGCCCTGTTGAGGTACTGGATGAATTGAGCATGCTTATTCCTGAAAAGGCATGGATAAGTTCATTTACAAATACCGGTGAAAAGGTTGTGCTGGATGGTACTGCGGTTGATAATACGGTTATTGCCGAATTTATGAAAAGACTGCAGGGGTCGAAACATTACACTGATGTGGAACTCGTTCTTTCTGAACAGGAAGGGCTAAACCATAAATTTGTAATTCAGTGTAAAATTCAAAAGATTCAGAATTGAGGTGGGCATGAATATCAATAAAATAATAGATATTCTGTTGCATCAGAAGCCGGCAGTAAAGATGCTTTCTCTTCTGGCGTTCATTATTGTAATAGTGGGTCTGTACTGGTACTTTTTATATAGACCGATCAGTGATGAAATCAAAGTCCTTCAACCGGAACAGGCCAGGCTGAAAAGCGAACTTATGAAAGTTCAGGCAATTGTTGCTGAAAAGCCTAAGTATGATGCGATGCTCGAGCAGACAAAAATGGATCTTTTGATTGCACTGAGGCAGCTCCCTGATAAAAGTGAGATACCATCACTACTTGAAAATATTTCGTCACTGGGCAAATCTTCAGGACTTGAATTCCTGTTATTCAAACCGAGGGTTGAGTCTCAGAAAAACTTTTATGCGGAGATCCCCGTTGATATAAGGGTTGAAGGAACCTTTAAAGACATTGTCGATTTCTTTGATAAGGTATCAAAAATGCCAAGAATTGTTAACATATCCGATATAACTATTGGTACCCCAAAGAGAGGATATGGTGGTTCTACCATTGTTGATACATCATGCGTTGCAACCACATACAAGTTTATTGAAGGGGTGAGCACGCAATGAACAGGGATATACTGATAGCGGTATTGATCGGGATAGTGCTGGTGTTTTCGGGCTGTTCAGGGAAAAAGGATACTACATCAGCTGACAACCTGTTGTCGGCAAAACCCAAGAGCGTTCAAAAACTGAAACCCGTAATCACTCAGGCACAGGAACCGAAAACGGAATATACGGTTCAGGGTGTAAGAGACCCCTTCCAGCCGTATGAGATTATCAAACTGGATGATATGTCTAAGAAAATGACTGCCGCAGACATATTGCAGAATATAACGCTCGGTCAAATTACTCTGGTAGGCGTTATTCTTGATAAGGATCCCAAAGCCCTTGTCCAGGATGCAAGCAATACGGGTTATATTATCAAGGAAGGCATGCACATCGGAGAGAATTCAGGTATAGTAACAAAAATAAGCAGTGATGGTGTCACTGTAAAACAGCACTTCAAAGACTACATGGGAAAAGTCAACACCAGAGAAGTTGTATTGACGCTTAAGAAAGAAGAGGGGGAAAAGTAGTATGAAGAATAAAATCATACAGCTACTTGTAATAGGCATTATAGCCTTACCTGCTTACTCATATGCATTAACTGTAAAAAGTGTTGACTTTATGAATGTTAAAAACAAGTCACGTATACAGATAGGGTTGGATGGTAAGGCAACTTATGATGTTTCAAAAAATGGTGATTTGGTAACCCTAAAAATTGACGGGGCCAATATCCCATCTGATCTGGCAAGACCTTTTTTAACTTTCGATTTTGTCACACCTGTAGATAGATTTCTACCCAGGCAGGAAGGCAAGGATGTCATTTTTGAGATAACGATGAAAAAAATGTCTCCATATTTCATTACTCAGGACAAGAACCAGATCCTTATGGATTTTGATATCCCGGCGGATATGAAGGAAACTAAGAAAATCAGCCGCAAGGATGTTCCCGAGGTTGCCTCTGGTCAATCCAAGAAAAAAGCTTCCGGTACTAAGGCTACAGCTGTTTCCAAGGCTGATGTGGATGACCTCTCGCCCGGCCCCAAACAGGCGGCGGTTCTGGACACATTCAAGCCTAAATATAAGGGTCAGCCTATAACACTGGATTTCCAGAATGCAGATATTCAAAATGTGTTGAGGATAATAGCGGATGTAAGCGGGATGAATATTGTTACTTCTGATGAAGTCAAGGGACAGATTACTATTCGTTTGAAAGACATCCCCTGGGATCAGGCGCTTGACGTTATTCTTGAGAGTAAAGACCTCTCAAAAATGCAGCTGGGCAATGTTGTAAGGATTGCCCCGGCTGATAAAATAAAGGCAGCCCAGGATAGGCTGATAGCCTCTCAGAAAACGGAAGAACAGTTGGAGCCTCTCTTTACAAGTGTAATCCCGGTAAATTTCTCCAAGGCTACAGAAATGATTAATCTGCTGAAAGGTAAAGAAATTGGAATTCTGACTGAGAGGGGCAGTATAGTTGCCGATGCCAGAACCAATGTTCTTATCGTCAAGGACATACAAAAAAGTGTGGATGCAATTTCAGTAATGATTAAAAGACTTGATAAGCCGACACCACAGGTCCTTATCGCTTCAAGGATAGTACAGGCGGACGATGACTTTACAAAAGCCCTTGGAGTTGCATGGGGCGGCCAGTACAGATCACAGTCAGGCAAGTCGTTCTTCGGGTTGTCGGGAGTGAACAGCAGCTCTTCAGCAACAACCCTTTTTGATTCGACGACAGTTCCCGGCGGGAATCCTAACTGGTCATCCACTACACTTCCTGCTTCTTCAATGCTGGTTAATTTCCCTCAGGGACAGGCGGCAGGGCTTGGAATCACGCTGGGCAGACTGGCAGGAAGCATGTTCGATCTCGATCTAAGGCTTGATATCGGCGAAACGACAGGAGACGCCAAGGTCATTGCAAGGCCTAAAGTTGTTACACTTGACAACAAGAAAGCCACCATAAAGCAGGGTGAAAAATATCCTTATGTAGTTCGAAACCAGGAAGGACAGCTTTCAACTGAACTTAAAGATATAGAGCTGGTACTTGAGGTAACTCCGAGGATAGCATTTGACGGAAGCATAAACATGGAAGTTTCAGTCAAGAGAAACTCCATCGGCGCAACAAAAAATTCACTTGGTGACCCGAGCATTGCTTCGAGAGAAGTCCAGACCGAGGTAATCGTAAGGGATGGAGAAACGGCGGTCATAGGAGGCATAATTGAAGAAGAGATACACAAAGATGTACAGAAGGTGCCATTCCTGGGCGATATTCCAGTAGTTGGATGGCTCTTCAAGGCCAAGAAGAATACAAAAACAAAGAAGGAACTGCTTATATTCATAAGTCCTCATGTTTTGCAGGATATTGCTTCAAATTAAACTTCATTAAGATAATATTGAAAGGGGACCCCGGTTGAATAAGAACCGGGGTTTTTTGTTATGACTTATCCTCTTTTTTCTCGGTAAAGATAATCCACATTGACAGTTGTGGTGTATAATTAATATAAGCTACAGGTACAACTCAGGAGGATAGAAGAAAGATGGCTAATATAGATCGTAAAGAGCTTTTAAAAACACAGGATTCCTTCATTACCGGTACCGGTGCTGTTGTACAATGGATAAAAAACAATCCGTTCAGATTTGGCTCTGCCATACTTATAGTGGTTTTTATCGCCGGTGGAATTTCCGGCTTTCTCTACTGGAAAACATCCCGTGAGGACAAGGCGCTGAGCTATCTTGTTACTGCAGGGAATGACCCTAAGCAGATAGGCGAAATTGCGTCCAAATACACTGACACCAAGGCAGGTAAAATATCAAAGCTGAAGCTTGCAGGGCTTGCATATGACAAATCAGATTTTAAGGATGCTATCAAGAATGCAGATGAATTCATAGATAATTGGGGAACTCAGGATGTTCTTTTTTATCAGGCGATGATGATACGTGCCATGTCATATATTGAGTTGAAGGATATGCCCAAGGCCTTGGAGTCGCTGGATAAATGCGAAAAAGGCGCCTCCGGTTCAATCAAAGATCAAGCGGTATTCCTAAAGGCAGTGGAATTGAATGCATCAGGGAAAAAAAGTGAGGCAATCAATTTGCTGAAGACAATATCGACAGAACAGCCGAAGGCTACCGGAGAGAAAAAGGCTGATATAATATCACAGGAAAAAGGCACTTCAAATTACAGGGATCTGGCAAAAGTTGCTATATCGGATATCGTTTTTTCCGGGGGAGCCGGTGTCAATGCAAAATAAATCAGGAGCCAGCGGCTTTCTGAAGACTGCCGCTTTATGGATTGTAATAATTCTAATAATGGTAATGCTTTATCAGCTGTTTAATCAGACCAAAACGAAAACAACAAAATATGCCTACAGCGACTTTATCCATATCCTCGACAGCGGGAAAGTAAAAGAGGTTAAGATACAGGGGCAGAATATAGAGGGGAAACTGACAAATGATGCTACCTTCGAAACATTCATACCGGACGACCCCAAACTTGTGGACAGACTCCTGACCAAGAATGTAAGGGTTTCTGTTGAGAACAAATCCTCTGACCCGTGGTACATGTCAGTCCTCATTTCATGGATACCCATGCTGCTTCTAATAGGTATCTGGATCCTATTCATGAGACAGATGCAGACTGGCGGGAATAAGGCGATGAGTTTCGGCAGGAGCAAAGCCCGGCTCATGACTCAGGATAAAATGAAAGTAACCTTTGCCGATGTCGCCGGAGTCGACGAGGCCAAGGAGGAACTCTCCGAAATAATTGACTTTCTGAAGGACCCCAAACAGTTTACAACACTCGGTGGAAGAATTCCTAAAGGTGTGTTGCTTTTAGGTCCTCCGGGAACAGGAAAGACATTGCTGGCTAAGGCCGTTGCAGGTGAAGCGGGAAGGCCGTTCTTCAGCATGTCAGGCTCCGACTTCGTAGAGATGTTCGTTGGTGTAGGTGCTTCACGTGTGAGGGACCTTTTTGCCCAGGGCAAACAACATGCGCCATGCATCATATTCATCGATGAAATTGATGCCGTCGGCAGACATAGGGGTGCCGGTCTCGGGGGCGGACACGACGAAAGAGAACAGACTCTCAATCAGCTCCTGGTTGAAATGGACGGATTCGAATCGAACGAAGGGGTCATACTTATGGCTGCCACGAACAGGCCTGACGTACTTGATCCTGCGCTTTTAAGGCCTGGAAGATTTGACAGGCAGGTCGTAGTCGCAAGTCCTGATGTCAAAGGCCGCGAAGGCATACTTGCAGTTCATTCGAGGAAGATACCCCTTTCCGAAAATGTGGATATCAAGATTCTTGCCAAATCCACCCCCGGTTTCTCAGGGGCGGACCTTGCCAATCTGGTTAACGAGGCGGCACTTCTGGCCGCAAGACAGAAAAAGACCAAGGTGGAAATGTCTGACCTGGAAAAAGCCAAGGACAAGGTTTTGATGGGGGTAGAGAGAAAAAGCCTCGTAATATCCGATGAGGAGAAAAGGACCACCGCATATCACGAGGCGGGTCACGCATTGGTGGCCAGGATGCTGCCGAATGCGGATCCAGTCTACAAGGTCAGCATTATTCCCAGGGGAAGGGCTTTGGGTGTTACGCAGCAATTGCCTATGGATGACAGGCATACATACAAGAAGGAATTCCTGCATGACACGATTGCGGTTTTTATGGGCGGCCGTGTAGCGGAGGAAATAGCTTTGAACAGCATGACTACAGGTGCAGGTAATGATATCGAGCGTGCAACCGAGATGGCCAGGCATATGGTTACCGAATGGGGTATGAGTTCGCTCGGGCCGTTAAGCCTTGGAAGCGTAGAACAGGAGATGTTCCTCGGGCGTGAAATTTCCAAGAAGGTCGATTACAGCGAGATGACAGCCCAGAAAATCGATGCTGAAGTCAAGAACATCGTCATGGATGGCTACACCAGGGCCAGAAATATAGTGGAACAGAACAGGGACAAACTTGAAAATCTTGCCCAGAGGCTGCTTGAAAAGGAGGTTGTTGACAGTGTCGAACTCGACAGCATCCTCGGAAAGGCGGCAGCCTAAGGCAAGGCTGCTTTCTTTTCCTGATTATAAAGACCTCATTTCTTGCGGAATCGATCCGGGAGCGCTTCCCTATCTTGAACCCAAGCTATACCACAGGGTTGTTCTCCTGAAGGATGTAAGGCTTTTTGCAGCAAACATAATCAAGCAAACCATGCTTTCCATCGGAGGAGATGCCGCTGTACACCGTTCGGTCATATCGGGTAAAGTTGAGTATTCCGACTGCATTATCATGGGGGATCTCAGGCATTATAAGAATCTTGTCGATAAGCTCAAGATCCAGCCGAATATGTCTGATATTGCCTGTATTATCAGTCAGCAGCTGAATCTGGAAGAAAGGAATTTAAGGCTCAATCTCTGCTCCCGAAAGCTTGAATGGGAAACACGCCCTCTTGTGATGGGGATCGTGAATGTGACGCCGGATTCCTTTTCGGACGGCGGCATGTACGACGAACCTGAAACGGCCATTGAACATGCCCTCGAATTGATCGGCCAGGGTGCGGATATTATAGATGTAGGAGGAGAATCTACTAGGCCAGGTGCATCTACGATAGATGAAAAGACGGAGATTAAAAGGATTCTCCCTGTAGTGAAGGGGATTGCGTTAAAAACGGAGGTGCCTGTAAGCATAGATACGAGGAATGCCTCTGTTGCCGAGGCTGCAATGGATTCAGGCGCCTCCATCATAAATGATGTGAGCTCGATGACGCATGATAAGGATATGATAACTGTGGCAAAAAAAACAGGGGCGGGTATTGTCCTGATGCATATGAGAGGCTCACCGGCTGATATGCAGAGTGACACCATATATGCGGATATAGTTTCAGAGATATATGATTACATAGAGAAAAGGGTCGAGGTCTGTCTTGAGGCGGGCATTGATCCGCTGAGTATAATTATTGATCCGGGCATAGGTTTCGGGAAAAAACTTGAGGGGAACTTGAGTCTGATAAAACACATCAGGGAATTTTCATCGCTTGGGCTGCCCGTGATGCTGGGACATTCAAGGAAGTCGTTTATAGGAAAAGTACTTGATTCAGAGGTTCAGGATAGAGAAGAAGGCACGGATGCCGTGACCTCCTGGGCTGCAATGCAGAATGTCGATATCGTAAGGGTCCATAACGTAATGAGGGCAAAAAGAACAATCAGGATGATCAATTCAATTCTGAGGAGCGAATGATATCGGGAATCGGTATAGACATTGTCGAAATAGACAGAATCAGGAGCCTTATCAAAAGATATGGTGACAGGTTCGTTGAGAGGGTTTTTGCCCCGTGTGAAATATCATATTGCCGGAGTAAAAATGATCCGGCCGCGAATTTTGCCGCTAGGTTTGCCGTGAAGGAGGCCTTTGTCAAGGCACTGGGAACCGGAATGGTGAGCGGTATGAAATTCAGTGATGTCTTTCTCGAAAGTTCTGACAGGCCGGAAATAAAATTGAACGGCATTGCCCGCTCAATCGCAGAATCAAAAGGAATAGCTTCGATGCATGCAAGCATTTCCCATGAAAAAGGTTATGCGATAGCCATAGTAATCCTGGAGGTGTGATATGAAATGTCTCTTTGCTTCACAGATGAGAAGTGCGGATGCGGCGGCGATCGAAATGGGAATTCCCGCCATAGTTCTCATGGAAAATGCCGGGAGGTCTGTTTTTGACGAGATTGCCGGAAGATGGTCCAGAAAGGATGTTGATAGGGTTATAGTCATTGCCGGGAAGGGCAACAACGGCGGCGACGGATTTGTAGCAGCCAGACACCTCTGGAATGCAGGCTATGATGTCAGCGTCTATCTTATCGGCAGGACATCCGAGGTAAAGGACCATGCAAGGGTGAACCTCGATATCATTATAGCAATGGGATTGCCTATAAAGGTTGTGCTGGATGGCACAGATCTGGAATTGTTAAGGGCTGAACTCAGCTGCAGGAAGCCTTATCTATGCATGGATGCCGTTTTCGGAACAGGGCTTTCAAAAGAGGTTAAAGGCATTAACCGTGCTGTCATCGAATGCATAAACGACAGCAAAATGCCTGTTATATCCGTTGATATACCGTCGGGTCTGGACGCCGATTCCGGTCTGCCTCTCGGGATTGCCGTCAGGGCGACGTTGACTGTAACATTTGGCTATCCCAAGGTCGGACTGGTCCTGGCAAACGGCGTGCCGTATACTGGAGAACTAATTGTCAAGGATATATCGATCCCGAGAATTGTCGAGGACGACTCATGGAAGGTTAAGCTCATGAAACCCGATATCCTTGAGAATATTCCCATCAGAGGTCCGGAAGCCCACAAGGGTGATTTCGGCAGAGTCGCTGTTTATGCTGGTTCGCCTGGTTTTACCGGGGCGGCCTGTCTTTCCAGTGAGGCTGCGCTGAGGACAGGGGCGGGTCTTGTAACTTTATGCGTGCCGGCAGGGATTAATCCGATAATGGAAATAAAACTTACAGAGGCGATGACAAGGCCTTTAGGCATAGCTACTGATTTTCATTTTTCGCCCTCAATGATTGTTGAAGCGATAGACTGTATGAACAAATCCGATGCAGTTGTTGTCGGTCCGGGCATTGGCACTTCGGAACAGGTATCCGAATTCGTATATGAACTTGTCAGGAATTGTGACAAACCTGTGGTGATTGATGCAGATGCGCTTTCAATTCTGGCGGCAAAGCCGATGGTGCTTAAAATTTCCGGTGTGCTCACGCCTCATCCGGGAGAGATGTCCCGGCTTATAGGCTGGGATGTCCAGTCTATCAATCGCGACCGTATAGGAGCCGCTCTTGAATGTGCATCGAAATACAGAGCCGTTGTTGTCATGAAGGGATTCAGGTCGATAATTGCGTCTCCGGATGGGGGTGTTGCGATAAATCCTACGGGATCAAACAGCATGGCATCGGGCGGGATGGGAGATATCCTGTCCGGGATTATCGGTGCTTTCCTTGCGCAGGGGCTCTCAGGGTTTAATGCCGCTTGTCTCGGTGTGTATATTCACGGTATGGCGTCCGATATGGTCTCTGAGACAATGGCCAGAGGCCAGATAGCATCGGACCTGCTGGTTAGGATTCCGCAAATCCTTAAGGCTTCAAGATGACAAAGGAAATAATAACCGCTAGCCCCCGGGAGACATTCAACGTCGGGGAAAAAGTGGCTGTGTCTTTAAAAGGCGGCGAGACGATCCTTCTTACAGGTGATTTGGGCGCCGGCAAGACCATGTTTGCAAAAGGCGTTGCAATGGGGCTCGGGATAGATCCTTCGACACCAGTGGTGAGTCCGACATTCACGCTTATCAATATGTATAAGGCAAGGATTGATATTGTTCATGCCGATTTATACAGACTTGAACCTGAAGGAATTTTAGATCTGGGGATTGAAGAGTACATGGACAATTCTCATGTCATCATGGTAGAATGGGCTGATATTTCGGAGGGATACTTCAAAGGGAACCTTCTCAGGGTTAAAATTGAATATCTTGAGGAAAACAGAAGAAAGATAATCCTCAGCGGGGATATCATCAAAGAGGAGAACTGGAGGTAGGGTACATATGGCACTGGTAGTACAGAAGTATGGCGGAACATCGGTCGGCAGCATTGAAAAGATAAAGAATGTGGCCTCAAAGGTTGCAAAGTCTTATCGTGAAGGAAACAGCGTAGCAGTTGTTGTTTCGGCCATGTCGGGGCAGACGGACAAACTCATTAACTTGGCCAGGGAGCTTTCACCCAGGCCTGATCCGAGAGAACTTGATGTCATTGTCTCGACAGGCGAACAGGTAAGCATAGCCCTGCTGGCCATGGCGCTCAAGGATATAGGAGTGCCTGCACGTTCGGTGCTGGGTTTTCAGATACCCATCATCACGGACAATGCCTATACGAAGGCAAGGATCGAATCCATAACGGACAAGTATTTCAGGAAGATTTTCGATGCTGGCGAAGTGGCGGTAGTGGCCGGGTTCCAGGGAATAACGGATGAAGGAGATATAACGACACTTGGCCGTGGAGGATCGGACACCTCTGCGGTTGCCTTGGCTGCCGCACTGAAGGCGGATATCTGCGAAATATATACAGATGTGGACGGTGTTTATACGAGCGATCCCAATATATGTGAAAAAGCGAGAAGGCTGGATAGGGTATCCTATGACGAAATGCTTGAGATGGCATCTTTAGGTGCGAAAGTCCTGCAGACCAGGTCTGTTGAATTTGCCAAAAAATATAACGTACCTGTAGTTGTAAAAAGTACCTTCACAAACGAAGGCGGCACACTTGTAACCAAGGAGGACAGCGAAATGGAAAGGGAAGTAGTATCGGGAATAACCTATGACAGAAACGAAGCCAAAATATCTCTTCTTGCAATTCCGGACAGGCCTGGTGTTGCTGCCGAGATATTTACGGCCCTTGCTGAGAAGAATATCAATGTTGATATGATCATTCAGAACATCTCGGTTGACGGCAAGAGTGCGGACTTGAGTTTTACGGTGACCAAGAGTGATTTCCAGACCGCCATGGAAATAGTCAAGAATGAAAGCAAAAAACTAAAGGCAAAAGATATCATAGGAGACACATCCATTGCCAAGATCTCGATCGTAGGGGTCGGGATGCGTTCTCATGCAGGTGTCGCCGCACGCATGTTCAATGCGCTCTCAAAGGTCGGTATAAATATACAGATGATATCCACATCAGAAATAAAGGTATCATGTGTTATTGATGAAAAATTCATCGAACTTGGTGTAAGGCAGCTTCACGAAGAATTCTCTCTTGATAAACCGGGGGGAGTAGTTGAGTAAGATCGAGATATACGATACGACATTGAGGGATGGCGCCCAGTCGGAAGACATTGCGTTTTCATTTGACGATAAATGCGCTATCCTTCAAAAATTGGACCAGCTGGGTGTAGATTTTATCGAGGCAGGATGGCCCGGTGCGAATCCGAAAGACGAAAGACTTTTTAAGGCAGTAAAAAAACTTGGAATACGAAACGCCAGAGTCCTGGCATTTGGCAGCACCTGCAGGCCCGGCGGTATCCCAGAAAATGATTCGATACTCAACGCCCTTCTCAATTCACACCCTGACGGCGTGACCATTTTCGGTAAATCATGGGATTTTCATGTAAGGAAAGGCCTGAGGTGCTCATTGAAGGAGAATCTCAGGATCATCAAAGAATCAATTGCTTATTTAAAGAGTAAGTGTCCCCTTGTATTTTTTGATGCGGAACATTTCTTTGACGGTTTTAAAGCAAACAGGGAGTTTTCGCTTGCAACGCTCAAGGCGGCAGTCGATGGCGGGGCGGACAGGATTGTGCTTTGCGATACCAATGGCGGATCTCTGCCTTTTTATGTTTCCGATGTGATTGGAGAAGTAAAAAAGCATATGACAGCCGGTATTGGAATTCATTGCCATAATGATGGAGACCTCGCAGTAGCCAACTCGATAGCAGCCATAAATGCAGGCGCGTCACAGGTACATGGCACTATCAACGGCATTGGTGAAAGGTGTGGAAATGCAAATCTCTGCTCGCTTATACCCGCACTTTCTCTCAAAATGGGATATGAAACAATTCCGGGGGAAAACCTTGTACTGATAACGGAAGTATCACGCTTCTTTGAAGATATTGCCAACCTTTCCCACAACAAACATCAGCCTTATGTGGGGAAATCAGCATTTGCCCACAAGGGCGGAATGCATGTGAGCGCGATACTTAATGAACCGGAAAGTTATGAGCACATCGATCCTCTTTCTATCGGGAATCAGAGGAAGGTTCTTGTATCGGAGCTCTCCGGAAAAAGCAATATTCTGTTTAAGGCCAGGGAGTTTAATCTTGATTTGTCCAGCGACAAGACCGCTGCACAGGAGATAGTGAAAATAATCAAAGACCTCGAGGATTCCGGATTCCAGTTTGAAGGTGCGGATGCATCGCTTGAACTGCTTATGAAAAGGGCTATGGGAATGCATACGAGATACTTCAAGCTCAAAGGGTTCAGGGTGATAACCGACAAGCGCATGGAAGGAACCGAGCCGCTGTCCGAGGCTACAATAATGATTGATGTCGATGGCAATATTGAACATACGGCTGCATTGGGTAACGGTCCGGTCAACGCCCTCGACAATGCGCTGAGAAAGGCGCTCAAGAACTTCTACCCGAAGATAAAGGAAGTGAAACTCCTCGATTACAAGGTCAGGGTCGTCTCTTCCAAGCAGGGTACGGAGTCCGTAGTACGAGTGCTTATTGAATCCGGTGATAAAAGCGGCAACTGGAATACTGTTGGAGTGTCAAGCAATATCATTGAGGCGTCATGGATGGCCCTGGTGGACAGCATGGATTATAAGCTGTTCAAGGATATGAAAAGCTGATTTGCCAAAACTAAAGTCTAATCATTCCTGAGTTTTGTCCGATATGTTTGTTAAAAGAACTGGATAAAAAGGGGGGTTGCTAAGAAAATGATGCAGACTGAAAGGCCGAAAGTTGAGTTCCAGGGTATGCGCAAATGGCTCAAGAAGGGGGAATACATCATTTCCACTATATCGGAGGATGGAACGATCTGGACATTTACAACCGTCAGCATCCCGATATTCGATTTCAGGACAACAAAGATATTCCAGGCTCAGGAATCTGGCATGGCTGAAATAACAGGTGTGGAGCGAGGGGAAGAATTCTTTTTCTCGATTCAGGGCATCAAGGTTTCCAAGGTGTATGATTTTTATATGCAGGACGATCACCCTGAATAAAGCATCCGGGTTACGAACCGGTCAAACATGGCAGTAAGGGGCTTGATGCCCCTTTTTCAATTTATAAGACTGATGACGATATTTGCTGAAACGGTTATAATCAATTCAATCATCACTAAAAATGGAAGACGGGATCTTTCCCTGGATTTCCTGATCATTATGGCCTCGTAAATAAAATAGCCCAGTAATATAAGCAGGCTGAAAACAAGAGAAAGGATATTAAGATACATCAGGGTGCTGTAGCTGAACCATACGCACAGAGGTATTAATATTATTATCCACCACATGATGGATATGAGGATAACACATAAAACAACTATGAGAAAGCAGGTATTTCCCCTATAAAATTGAGGGTATTTTAAACTTGAAATTTTATATTAACCATGACATAGGGAGTCTTCATCGAGCCAGTAGCTCAGTTGGTAGAGCACCTGACTTTTAATCCGGTGGTCGAGGGTTCGAATCCCTCCTGGCTCACTTGGACATTGTGTCCCTATCGTCTAGCCCGGCCTAGGACACCGGCCTTTCACGCCGGCAACAGGGGTTCGAATCCCCTTGGGGACGCCAAGTAATAACAATGGGTTAGATCAAAAGGTCTAACCCATTTACATTTTAAGACATGCTGTCCCCACACTATTCTCCACTGCACTTCATGTCATGACTGATTTTGTCCAGGCGAAAGCGGGCCAGAATATCCCGCCTTGTCGGTCTGCAGAACCTATACCCTGAATGCTCGTGTCATGCGGCTTTATTTTTCGGTATTAATTCAATTTTCAACTTACATCCCACGGCTTCTGCATACTTTCTCAGTGTGGCTATGGACGGTGAATGTTTCTTGCTTCCACCGCCTGATTCTATCCTTGCTACAGCCGGGGCTTTAGTCCCCATGCGTTCTGCAACATCCGCTTGAGTAAGCCCTGCTTTAGTTCGTGCTTTAAGGCACTCATCAAGAAATATGAATTCCTCTTCAAGCGCTGCATATTCGGCCTTAACAGCCGGATTGCTCAACATCTTTTTAACAAATTTATCATGAGTTAGCATTCTGCTTCACCTCCATCATGCGGCGTTTTGCTGTCTCCAGTTCTTTCTTGGGAATTTTATCCGTTTTCTTTATAAAACAATGAAGCATGACAATCTTGTTTCCAATGACCGTACAATAAAGAACACGTGCAATCCCCTCTTTGCCTTTTAGCCTTAGCTCAAATAGACCATCTTCCAGTGCTTTTGTATGTGGCTCTTTCAGGTTCGCGCCATACACGAGCATCCTTTCGGATAGATGAATATAGCGAGCCTGAAGGCTTGCAGGAAGGGAATAAATATCTTCCTGTACCTTCCCGCTATAATATTCTATCGTCCAAGACATAGGAAGGTTATTAACATATTTGTTAAGATTTGACAAGAAAGTTAAATTTTTGTGGCTGTCTTTTTTGGAGGTTCTTCTTCATGCGCTCTTTGATGAGAATGCCTTGTCTATAATTTCCCCCACTATACCTGAAGCCTTCTTTAACGCCTCATCTCGCAGATGTGCATAACGCTGTGTCATTCTGAAATCCTTATGCGTCATAAGCTTCTGAAGGGTATAAACATCCACTTGTTCCGATGAAGCAAGCATTGAAGCATAGGCATGCCTTAAACCATGCATGGGCCTAAGGTTCTTCGGCACGCCCGCCCCTGGGGCTTTAATCTTTATGAAGCCTGTGTTGAAATTTACATCATCACATTGCAACTTAAGAAGTTCGCCGCGCCTCATGCCTGTGTTCAATGCCATGAGCATCATGTTTGCTACAATCCTGTTCGAGTCTGCTTCTATCGCTATTAATAGCCTTCTCAATTCATCAGGTGAAAGGTCTTCTGTAACAACATTATCAACACGGGGCTTCTGTACGGAAAGACCAAGGCCCACACACAGGCCTTTCTTACTGGTTATCCTTCTTATCAGGTTAAGCACATGCCTGACCTTTTGTGGTTTGTGAGTCCTCCATAATTTAATGCGAAACCGGTCAATGTCAGCATTTAGCCTTTCTATGGGGAGGTGAGGTATTTATAGGTAAATGTGAAAAAGGATGTTATAGTTGGCCTTTCACGCCGGCAACAGGGGTTCGAATCCCCTTGGGGACGCCAAAACGATATAGAGGGTCAGGTGAGCAGCCGACCCTTTTTTCTTATTCGGTCTTGCAATGTTTTCACAAAAGTACTTATGCTTTTGGAATGAATACTAATCTTGGCAGGACTGCTTATTTCGATAATATCAGAATAGCCCTCATAATCCTTGTCCTTATGCATCATGTCGGCCAGGCGTACGGGCCCACCGGAGGATGGTGGGCATACCAGGAGCCTGAACGGACTAGGATACTGAACATATTTTTCGCAGTAAACCGCTCTTTCTTCATGAGCCTTTTTTTCTTTATTTCGGGATATTTCATGCCCGGTGCCTATGACAGGAAAGGCCCTGCTAAATTCCTCGCGGACAGGTTCAAACGTCTTGGCATACCACTTCTTGTCTTTTGCCTGGCGATAATTCCCGTATTACACTACTGCTATTTCCTCAACTTCAGGCATTACGGCTATATCGGGTTTTTCGAGTATTACAGAAATTTCTGGTTGGGTCTCGGTGTAAAACCTGCGGACTGGTCTGGTCCCGCATGGCCCGAGTTCAATTTTGCCCAGCTCTGGTTCATTGAACACCTCCTTATATTTACGTGCGTGTATACACTCTGGCGTATGATAAGAAACAGTTCGCCAGGCCGCAAGATGGATGCGCCAATTCCCAAAACATGGCAGATAGTTACATTCTCGCTTATAGTCATGGCCGTATGCGCCGTTGTCAGGATCCCCTACCCCATAGATAAATGGATTGGCTTCCTGGGATTCATTCAGGTGGCCTTTGCCGATGTCCCGCGCGACCTCGGCTGGTTCATCATTGGCGTGCTGGCATACAGGAACAACTGGATAGAACGTTTTCCGGCAAGGTCCGGTTTTGCATGGCTTTGCGTGGGCATTGGCCTTTCCATTCTCTACAGCGTAACGGCATGGTTCAAGGTGTTTCCCTATCCGTTATTCGTATTGTGGGAGACTTTCCTATGCACAGGTTTCTGCATAGGGTTTATGGTCCTTTTCAGGGAAAAAATTAACGGTTCGAACAGGCTTAGTGTTGAAATGGGGCTGTGCACATACGGGGTCTATCTTTTCCATGTACCTGTTCTGGTAATCTTCCAGTACATGTTTGCCGGTGTGCATGCCGGGCCGCTTGTCAAATTCGCCGGCGTATCCGTTATAGCAACAGTTGTAACGTTTGCTTTCACGGCAGTCCTGAGGCGGCTGCCGCTTGCAAGAGAGATATTGTAAACTCTTATCCTGCCAGGATAGCCTCCATGTCTTCGCGGATAGCCTTGAGTCTGTCTATATCTTCGGGTGTTATGCGGCCTGATGCCTCGCCCTCGACAATGGCTGCCTTCAGTCTTGAAAGTTCTGTTTCCACACTGCTTATAGCCTTCATCATTACAGGTGTTATATCGGCGGGCTCAGAGGACGGAACAGCCGTAATTTTACCTGCCCGTTCTCCTGCTGCAAGAATCAGCTTTTCCCTCCAGGCAGGCACCTGTGCATCGAGCCCCAGTTCATCTCTGATAAGCCTTGCCAGCGTATCACTGGCAACAGGTTCACCGTGAACGACAAAGACCTGCGGTGCCGAAGACTTGAAATGTCCCACCCACTCCATGAGGCCCTTCTGGTCGGCATGGCTTGAAAAGCCGTTGATGCTGAAGATGCGCGCCCTGACAGAGATGTTTTCCCTCAAAACCCTTACCGAACGCCTGCCTTCGACAAGCATCCTGCCGGTTGAGCCCTGTGCCTGGAAGCCCACAATTACTATGCTGGCGCCGGGCCTCCATAGATTGTGCTTCAGGTGATGCTTTATGCGGCCTGCCGTGCACATGCCGTTTCCGGCAATCACTATGGCCGGGCCCTTCATTGTGTTGATCGCCATGGATTCCTTCATGTCATTGGTGAACTTAAGATTAGGCAGGTCAAGGGGGTCAATACCGCTATTGACTATGGCGAGTGCTTCTTCGTCGTATTCTTTTTTGTATTTTCTGAAAATATTGGTTGCTTTTATGGCCAGAGGGCTGTCAAGGAATACGGGGATGTCCGGTAGCTTACCGGAGCGGTTTAACTCTGATAAAATATATAAAATCTCCTGTGTCCGCTCAACCGCAAATGCCGGGATGAGTACTTTTTCACCGTTGCCGTATGCATATCTGACGGCATCCAGCAGTTCATCCTTGCTTGCGTCAATTGAACGGTGAAGCCGGTTTCCGTAAGTGGATTCGACAAAGAGAAAGTCGGCTTTATAAAGCTCCTGCGGTTCGCGCATGATGAGCTGATTTCTCTGTCCGATATCGCCTGAAAATACGATCTTTAACTCTCTGCCGTCATCTTTTATCCACATTTCTATAATGCACGATCCCAGGATATGGCCAGCATTCCTGAACCTGAACCTTATGGAATCATCAAGATTGGTAATTATCTCTCTCTGAACAGGTTCGAAATATTTAAAGCAGTTTTCCGCGTTTTCGATCGTATAAAGAGGTTCGACTGTCTTTCTGCCTTTGCGGTTGTTCTTCCTGTTCTGCCATTCGGTATCCGTTTCCTGTACATGGGCTGAATCCAGCAGCATTACCTGACAAAGATCTATTGTTGCAGGCGTTGCCATAATACGGCCCCTGAAGCCGTCTTTAACAAGTTTGGGTATCCGGCCGCTGTGGTCTATATGGGCATGCGTAAGGATGAGGGCGTCAATTTCACTCGGGTCGAAATCCCAGGACAGCCAGTTTCTAAACTCCATATCCACACCGCCCTGGAACATCCCGCAGTCAACAATATATTTTCTGCCGGCACCGGTCTCTATCAGGTAATTTGATCCTGTTACGGTTCCTGCCGCTCCGAGACATGTGACCTTGACCATTCAATTCCCCCCCCCTCTCGAAAGATACCTTATATGGCCACTTATCGGCATAATAGTTTGATTTCTGAGATTAAAATAATTTTTTAAATGGCACTTGCCTGCTAGTTATAGTATTTTATTATAGTCATTATAGTATTATGTTAATGAATCATTTAGTAATATATTCAACAGTTGCAATATTTTTGGAGGAAAAAATGTTTAACAAATTTGCTTTGTGTATTTGTATTTGTGCAGTAACCTTCTTTTCATCTCAGCTCAATGCGGCCGGTGTACTTGGCAGTACCAGCCAGAACAGTCTTGCTTCGGCAGTCAATTCAACAGGAGCGACGGATTATGTAATAGATTTGAATGTCAGGATTGATATCCCTGATCAGTACCGGAGGCATGCCGATGAAAGTCCGGTTGAGTACATAGGCGATCAGAGTATTGGCAAGCTCAAGGGGGTCACGCTTTGGGGCACTCTGGTAAGGCCTAAGGACGACCCTGCGGATGTTGCTGCAGGCCGCATTACGAAAAGGCCAACAATCATCGTTGCAACATGCTACCGCCGTGAGTTCTGTATCATTCCCTGGGGAGTTCCTCTGGTAAAGCACGGCTACAACGTGCTGGGAATAGACCTGAGGGGTTCTGCTTCGTCGGAAGGAAAGTGGGACATATTCACCTTTGAAGAGCAGTATGACGTAGCATATATAGTCGACCACTGGCTGCCGGGTGATAAGGAGGAAGGAGGCATCGAAAACGGCCAGCCATGGTCTGACGGTACTTCCGGCATGATCGGGGCCTCATATATGGCCATTACGCAGCTGAATACGGCTGGCCTTTGCCGGCGGGACAAAAACGGAGAGCCTGAACACCTTAAGGCACTTTTCACATATGTTCCCCAGAGCGATCCTTATAAGGAAACGCTCATGCAGAACGGAAATCTTGACGTATGGTTCATGGTGGGACTCTGGCTGCCCATGACCGATATCCTAGCGATATTGCCTCCCTTGAGTATCCTGGGCGAAAAGGAATTTGTCCCGACAATGGATGAGCTTAACGATGCGGTATCCGCATGGAAAGACCACATGGCCAACATACAAACGCATATCGATCTGGCTCAGGATCCAACACTGGAATATGACGGCGATTTTATAAACCAGCGTTCGAGCATGCAGTACTGGCCGGTTAAACCTGAAGGCGGATGGATGTATCTCGGCAATACCGTGGAAACGGAGAAGTTCAAAGGCCAGCCGATTCCGGAAGGAGAGCGAGTTATCCCCAGCAAGCTGCCCGTGTTCGTGCTTGGCGGATGGTTCTGCATATTCACAAAAGGGACGCTGAATCATTATGAATACGGGCTGTCCCGGCATAATACAGGCGACAAGGCTCTTCTAATGGGCCCGTGGTATCATATGGACGGGAGCATGGGCCTCGGCCTGCCGGACCTTTACAAAACCCAGGCCATTGCCGCCCGCTGGTTTGACTGGAAGATAAAGGGCAAGGTCGATTCCTTCATGACCAAGTTTCCGGTGCTACTTTACGTAATGGGAGAAGACAGGTGGAGGGCTGAAAAGACCTGGCCGCTGCCTGCTTCGAGGGTTGAAAGGAAGAGGCTCTGGCTTTCGGGCAAAAAGGCCTCCGGAATCAGCGGGGATTCTTTCACGATAGGGGCTTTTTCAAACGCAAGGAATAATTACAGCCTCACATGGCAAGTGGATTCTCTTGATTATACCACTAACAGCAGCACACCTGTGCTCAAGCACAGACCGGCTAAACTGCATGGGGCATTGTCCAGGTCAATGGTAAGGTTCTATATAGGCGTGCCAGACATAGCAAACATCATTGCACGAGCGATCAGCGGAAAACCTGGGGCAGGAGACAATGCACCCTGGGAAGATGAGCGTGACGATGAAAAGGGCGTGCTTACATTCACGACAGAACCTCTGGAAAAAGATGTTGAGATTACAGGGCCACTCAAGCTTACATTCTGGGCAAGCACAACTTTTGATACGATAGGATCAGATGCATGGGATAATGTTCTTGAACTCATAAAGAAATATTTTAATATTGATGAACCCAATCTCCTGTTTAATCTGATGAACCGAAAGGACGTCCAGTGGGTCACGGAACTTAACGATGTCTTTGAAGACGGACGCGCAAAGAACATTACTTCAGGCTGGCTTGCGGCATCTCACAGACCCTATGACCCGGACGACACGAAGAAACTGGATAAGTCTTACAAGCCCTTTGATCCATTTTACTGTTATCCGGATCTGCATCCTGATATGATTGAAGAAAACATTCTTTATCCCTATGTCATCGAACTGTGGCCCACCTGCAATGTTTTCAAGAAAGGCCACCGGATACGGTTAAGCATTTCAGGGAGCGATTTCCCCCATTTCCTGCCAGTTCTCAGGCCCTCTGACAATACGTTTGTAATAGATGCAGCACACCCTGCAAATATTGAATTTGATGTGGTCAAATCAGACAATGAAGGCAAAACCTGGAAGTGGATCGGTTCTAAAAGCAAGTATCTTGCAAAGTACAGTGACGGGTGGAACGCCAATCAGGCGGCAAATGCCTATTTGATGGGGCCTGAACAAGGAGACGAGTCGGATAATGATGATTCTGACGATACCCAGAAGGCAAACACCGAGAATGCCGTATCTGACAGTGATTCATCAGGCACCACCTTCTGCTTTATAAACACCGCAAGGATCTAAAATAATTCCGGGGCGGGCATCATGTCCGTCCCGATTACCTGAAGATATTATTTGGCTAAAGCGTTTTGTCCAAAATGACGAAATATCCAATAACAGCCAATATTTCTTGAAGGAGTCTTACCATGAAAAAGACTGGCATTATCCTTATAGCAGCCGCATTTCTTTTTTGTGCGGAAGCGTCTTTTGCGGCCGACAGAACCATTACAGACAGCGATGACTGGATAGACGTAGAAATGAATGTCGGGGATATCCTGACCGTCATTCTCAATGACAACCCTGATGACGGCTATGACTGGACAGTCGGCAGATATGATGACGATATTCTTGAGAGAATAAGCGGTCCCACTGCAATCCCCTCCAATGGAACCGCGGTCACACGGTTCAGGGTTACAGGGACAGGAACAACCGATCTCCTTTTAAGATACAATGATACCAGCGGCGCGGGTGTCAGCGATGTCATGGCATTCCAGGTTACTGTTATCGTAAGAAACTGAAAAATGAAATCCGAATGGATTAAACTAGGCTCCCGGAAGATATATCAGAACAGGATAGTCGGTCTGAGAGAGGACACATATCATTTTATACCGAACGATATCAGAAAGGATTTTACAGTCTTCGAGTTCAGCGACTGGGTCAATGTAATACCGCTTACTGCAAGCGGCGATATAGTGATGATAAAACAGTTCCGGCACGGAACGGATTCGGTTACGCTTGAAATCCCTGGCGGACTTATTGAAAAAACGGACAGTGACCCTTCGGTTGCTGCATTAAGGGAGATGGAAGAGGAAACTGGGTATTTTTCAGAGCATATGATTCATATCGGCACCGTCGAACCGAACCCGGCAATACAGACAAACCGCTGCCATACGTTTCTGGCAAAAGATGCATATCTGAAGAGTCCGCAGAACTTTGACCCGACCGAATCAATTATGCTAGAACTTATTAATTCCGAAAAAGTTCTTGAAATGATTAAAACAGGTGACATTACTCACGGACTGGTAGTTGCGGCATTTGCCTTTTATATGCTTTGGCGGGGGTAAGGGAGGTATATGATGAAGGTGTTTTCAGGCATGGTTGTTGTCCTGGCAATATTCATGGTTTCAATGCCCCTTCAGGCAGCACAGAAAACAATAACATCAAAAGACGATGAAAAGCTGGTGACCCTGAACATAGGCGATAAGCTTGTGATAAAGCTGCCCGGCAATTACACGACGGGTTATCAGTGGGAAGTGATTAAGGGTTACGATGATGATATCATAAGACAGGAAGGAAAAGGTGAATACAAGCCGGAAAAAACCGATAGAGTTGGTGCCGGAGGGACTGCAATATTTACCTTTACTGCTGTTGGGACAGGCCGGACGGACCTTAATATGGAATACAAACGACCCTGGGAAAAAAACGGTGATGTCCCTGAAGACTTCGAAATAACGGTTCTGGTGAAGAAAAGTAAAAGCAAGGGCAAAAATACAGATATTGAGCAGGATGACTGACCGTGGCGTCATGAAAAATCATGAGTCAGTTGAAATTTGATGTTTTCGGCAGGGAGGTTCTCGCAGTGAGGAAGGATGATAAGTGGTCCGTCTTTTATGTTGGAATGGATGGGAAAAGACTGCCAGCCGATGACATAATGATTCCACCAACTGCAAAAGAATCTGAGATTGAGCGCTGGCTTGCCGATCTGTGCCATGAATGGTCCACGCAAAACCACCCGACTGTTAAAAGGCTGGGCAAAATTAAGTCAGAAAAGGATTCCTAGTCTGAAACCTTTGCTGAAACGCCGGCCTATAATCCTTCTTGAAACTAAGAGCCCCTTACGGTATGCAAATATTACCGGGTCGAAGCAGAACAGGTGGCCGCCGGCGCTTTACGCGCGGGAGGAAAGTCCGGGCTCCACAGGGCAAGGGTGGTCGTTAACGGCGACCGGGGGTGACCCCAGGGAAAGTGCCACAGAAAACAAACCGCCCGTCTATATGGCGGGTAAGGGTGAAACGGCGAGGTAAGAGCTCACCGGTTCCCCGGGTGACCGGGGAAGCCAGGTAAACCCCACCCGGAGCAAAACCAATAGAGGGACATAAGGGGCTGCCCGTTCCGTTCCTGGGTAGGTTGCTCGAGGCGCCGGGCAACCGGCGTCCTAGATGAATGGCCACTATCCGCCGTCGGGTAACCGCAGGCGGAAACAGAACCCGGCTTATGAACTGCTTCGGCCCATTTTTGATTCCATCTCAGGTGTCAGGGGGGTTAATGAAGAAATCCAGATTCGAGCTGAGTCACATTGAAACGGTCAGGCGTTCCATATATGTTTTTCTGCGCGATGAACTGGAAAGAAAACTGAGGGCGATAGCTCTTGAAAATCCCTACAGGGCCTGCCGGGACAAGATGTGCCTTGCATATCCTTATGTCGACCCCGGGGACATGAGACCCAAGAAAAAGGAATTCATGGCCGAATCCACGGTGATAAGACCCTTTATTATACTCTTCTGTGAAGAATCCATAGATTCCCAGCACATGAAATATATAAGATTCAATGACGACAACCGGGTACTTAAGGACACAATTTCAATGGTGCCCAGTGTAAACCTGAAAAAATCATTTACATCCGGGATCAAATTTTTTGAAAAAGAGGAATTTTTCGAATTGCTGGAAAATCTCATTGATGTCGATTATTGTCTTCTTATCCAGAGGGACGAGCGCTACAGGAAAAACAACAGCTATGCACTCACGCATTTTCATGTAAAGATCGACTGGCCTATCGCCGAAGCAGCCGAGAGCCTTGCAAAGGAGCTGAGATTCGTTTCTAAAAGCCTCTATGAGCAGGGCGAACGCTATGCCGAGATGCTGCAGCAGAAGCTCTTTGAATATTACGGCTGCCACCATCAGTCAGTAGGCGGCAGGCGGACTGCGGCGCTTATTGCCGCTCAATACCTTAAGATGCTGCCGGGCCTTTCGACTGTATATGTTGCAAGCGAGGAGTCCCGCACTCTTACCCGCTATTCGGAAAAGGGAGTTGCCAGATATGCAATCATACAGCTCGAAAAGGAATACGCCTCGCAGATCAAAGATGCTAACCGCATCAATTCCGAAACGTTCAAAAAATCATATGTCCTTGGCGAGAGCGAAAAATTTTACGATGTGATCCTTTTTGTAACGTACAAACACACCGAGTGGGGTATGCCACCAGCCGACGGCAAGCTCAGAATGGTCAAGCCCGACTACAGCTGGATAGGTGTTGACAGGGAGCTGATACTGCCTCTTTCCAACGCGCTCAGCGCGCGTCCTGTCAATGTAAAGCTGGTCTACAAATAATTTTTAAGGGGAGGTTTTGTTTTGTCCAATATAATAAACGGGAAGGAGTTGTCAGAGAAGAAAAGAGCAGAAGTAGCCTTAAAGGCTGCTCGATTCACCGCTAGATTTAACAGGCAGCCCGGACTGGCGGTAGTCCTTGTAGGAAACGATCCTGCATCGGCGATCTATGTCAGGAACAAGAAGCTTGCCTGTGAAAAGGCCGGCATCCGGTCATTTTCATATGCCCTTGATGAGAGCGCTTCACAGCAGGAAATACTGGAACTAGTCAAAAAACTTAATGAGGACAGGGAGGTTGACGGGCTTCTCGTACAGCTTCCCCTGCCGCAAGGGTTCAATTCTCAGGAGATTCTTTTAAGCATCGATCCGGCAAAGGATGTCGACGGCCTCCACCCGTATAATCAGGGCAGGCTCCTGACAGGTGATCCGGCGCTGGTTTCATGCACGCCCGCAGGCGTCATGTACATGCTCAAAGAGTGCGGCGTTGAGCTCAAGGGAAAGGATGCAGTGGTAGTGGGCCGGAGCAACATGGTGGGAAAGCCGCAGGCGCTCTTGCTCATGGCCGAGCATGCGACGGTAACCATCTGCCATTCAAGGACCAGAGACCTCGACAAGAAAGTGGGTGCCGCCGATGTGCTGGTTGCAGCAATCGGTAAAGCCGAAATGATCAGGGGTTCATGGATTAAAGAGGGCGCCGTGGTAATTGACGTGGGGATGAACAGGACGGAAGCGGGACTGAAGGGTGATGTTGAATTTGCAGAGGCAGTAAAAAAGGCAAGCCTTATAACCCCTGTTCCAGGAGGGGTAGGCCTCATGACTGTTGCTATGCTGCTGGAGAATACTGTGACAGCGGCGTACGCGCATATGGGGGCCATATAATGCGGACCCCCCTTTATGACAGTCATGTAAAAATGGGTGCGCGAGTCATCGACTTCCATGGATGGGATATGCCTGTATGGTATTCAGGCATTAAGGAAGAGCACATGGCCACCAGGGGCGGAGCAGGCATTTTCGATGCAAGCCACATGGGGGAGATATGGGTGAGCGGTCCGGACTGCGCCGGATTTCTCAACAGGATCTTAACGGTTGATGTTGCGGTTCTGGAAGAAGGCAAGGTCAAATACACCTTCTTCCTCAATGAAGAGGCCGGGATAATAGATGACATAATAGTGTACTGCACCAGACCAAAAGAGGAATACATGTTGTGCGTGAACTCATCGAATATCGAGAAAGATTTCGCATGGCTTAAGGCGCACAGGAAAGAGGGTGTGGAAATTGTGGACAAAAGCCCGGCCACAGCTATGATAGCACTTCAGGGACCTCTTGCAGGAGAAGTGCTGGAAAGGGTCATCAGCTTTGACTATGACGGCCTGAAAAGGTTTTATTTCCAGACTGCACATACTTCCTTCGGCAATCTCATAATCTCCCGTACAGGATATACCGGTTCTGACGGCGTCGAGATATTCATGAATGCGGAATATTCACCCGGGCTCTGGGCTGCCCTTATAGATAAAGGCGCAACACCATGCGGGCTGGGGGCAAGGGATACGCTGAGGCTTGAAATGGGCTATCCCCTTCACGGAAACGACCTTGATGAGACTACCACGCCACTGGAAGCTGGTCTAAAATTTGCCGTTGATATGAACAAGCCGGAATTCATCGGCAGGCCGGTCCTTGAAAAACAGCTGGCCTCGGGTTTAAAGAAAAGGCTTGTGGGACTAGTCATGGAGGAAAAAGGTATCCCGAGGCAGGGCTATTCATGCGGGTCGGAAGGAGTCACCGGCAGCATTACTTCGGGCAGTATTTCACCCGTACTGGATACGGGCATTGCACTTGCGTATATGGATGCATCCGTAAATTACGGAGATGCCGCATATGTTGTTATCAGGGACAAGAAACTGGCAGCAAGAATCAAAAAGCCGCCTTTTGTAAAAACAAATCTGACAAAATAATTACCGGCAGGGGGAACAATATGAATATTCCGGATAATCTCAAATACACAAAAGACCATGAGTGGGGGAAAATAGAAAACGGCAGGTTGAGGGTCGGAATAACGGATTATGCTCAGAAAGAACTTGGGGACATTGTATTTGTCGAGGTCAAGGCCGTTGGCACGAAACTTAAATCAGGCGATACGATAGGTACCATAGAATCGGTGAAGGCCGTATCCGACATATACACGCCGGTTTCGGGCGAGATAGTTGAAATAAACACAGCCCTGTCCGATACGCCCGAACTTGTTAACCAGGACTGCTACGGGTCAGCATGGATGGCCGTAATCTTGATGGATGAACCTGAGAAGGCGGGGACGCTTATGGATGCAGCGGCTTACGGAGAATATGTCAAATCAGAGGCAAAATAATGTCATTCATACCGCACAGTATTGAAGAAAGAGCCCTGATGCTCAAAGCAATCGGAATCAGCGATGAGGAAGAGCTTTTCTCCATGATACCTGAAGAATTGCGTCTCAGGCAAAGGCTGAAAATACCGGGGCCGCTGGATGAGGAAACGATAAAACGGATTCCGCAGGGAAATTTCTCAAAGGCCTTGTTTGCCGGAGGGGGCATATACCGGCATCATATTCCTGCAATCGTCGATATGATCGCCTCCAGGCAGGAGATATATACCGCATATACGCCTTATCAGCCCGAGATAAGCCAGGGAACGCTCCAGATAATCTTTGAATACCAGAGCATGATGGCCTCCCTCACGGGAATGGATGTGGCGAACGCCTCCATGTACGACGGTGCTACCGCCCTTGCCGAGGCAGTAATGATGGCTGTCAGGGCAAAAGATGTCAAACGCATACTTGTTGCAAGGACTGTAAATCCTTCATACCGGGCCGTACTGAAAACATACATGGCAAACTTCGAGGTCGTTATTGAAGAAGTCCCATACGATGCCGGATCAGGTCAGATTGACCTTCAGGCCCTTAAGGATATGTCGGGTAACGACTCGGCTTTTTTCATTCAGAATCCGAATTATTTCGGAATAATAGAGCCGATGGATGAGGTTTCATCAGTTGCAAAACATACGGCATTCTGGGGCATTGTGACGGGAGATGCCGTTTCCCTTGGACTTTTGAAAAAACCGGGCATCTGGGGTTGCGACGTTGTATCGGGAGATGCCCAATCCTTCGGCAATCCGACAAGCGGCGGCGGGCCGATGCTGGGATTTATGTGCGTGAAAAAGGACAATGTCCGGCGAATGCCCGGAAGGATTGTGGGGCTTACTGAGGATGCTGCGGGAAACCCAGCATTCTGTCTCACCCTTTCAACCAGGGAGCAGCATATCCGGAGGGAAAAGGCCACATCCAACATATGCAGCAATCAGGCATTGTGTGCAACGCGCTCAGCCATATACCTGGCAGCCATGGGGCCTGCCGGACTCAGGACCGTAGCAGTTCAAAGCGCAAGGGGGGCAAGGCTCCTGGCGGAAATTTTTGCCAGTAAAGGCTATGGTGCTTTGTTCAGCGCTCCGTATTTCAACGAGTTTGTTATAAAAATGAGCGAGGAAAAGGTGATTGAGCTCGAAAATGCAGAGATAACACCCGGCATACAAATACAGAGCTGTTATCCGGAAATGCCTGAAGCGGTTCTTGTAACGGTGACCGAAGCAAATTCAAAAGAGGAATTGCGATGCCTGATAGAAAATCTGTAAGCACTTTTCCGGAAATAACGGAACCGGTCCTGAAATTTATCAGTGCCCGTGGAAAAAACAAACGTGTCACACCGCAGCCTTTTGGTCAGGGGGTACCGGATGACCTTTCAGGTCTCATTGCACCGGAACAGCCCGAAATACCTGATGTTTCCGAGGTTGAGGCGGTGAGGCATTTTACAAGGCTCTCCCGCAGGAATTTCGGGGTCGACCAGGGCATGTATCCTCTAGGCTCCTGCACCATGAAATACAACCCCAAGATATCCGAGGCAATCGCACAAAGCATTGCAGAAAAGCACCCTGCCGACAGGTTTGCCATGAGCAATGTGCTCAGGGCGCTTGCCGCGCTCAAGCGCTATCTTACAGATATATGCGGGATGGAAGGCTGCAGCCTCTGGCCTGCGGCCGGCGCACACGGCGAGCTTACCGGGATGCTCATTATAAAAAAGGCAATTTCGTCAAAGGGTGAAAAGAGATCTCTTGTCCTCATCCCCGATACGGCGCATGGAACAAACCCGGCATCATGCGCCATTGCAGGTTTTCAGATAAAAAACATTCCTTCCGGGCCAAAAGGTTATCTTGAAGCGAAAACGCTCAAAGAGCACCTTACTCCCGAAGTCGCGGCGCTGATGATCACCAACCCTAACACGCTGGGAATATTCGAGCAGGAGATAAGAGAGATAGCAGACCTCCTGCATGCCAACGGTTCATATCTTTATATGGACGGTGCGAACCTGAACGCCATAATGGGTATGGCCAGACCCGGAGACATGGGTGTGGACTGCATGCATGTCAACCTTCACAAGACCTTTTCAACGCCGCACGGAGGCGGAGGTCCCGGAGCGGGGCCAGTGCTTGTAAACGAGGAACTGGAGAAATTTCTCCCTGTGCCGAGAATCGTGCATGAACCGCATAAGCCTTTTGTCCTGAGCTATGACGCACCCGAATCAATCGGCAGGGTCCATTCGTTTCTGGGAAATGTAAGCGTGCTGATAAAGGCGCTTGTTTATATCGTCAGCATAGGCCCCGGCGGCATATGCGAGGCTTCGAGAACGGCGGTGCTCAATGCGAATTATCTTAAAAAGAAGCTTTCAGAAATATTCGATCTGCCCTACGAAACGCCCACGCTGCATGAATTCGTACTCTCCGACAAGAATCAGAAGGACGCACATGTAAGCACAATGGATATGGCGAAGGCTCTTATGGATTACGGGTTCCACCCGCCTACCGTATATTTCCCGCTCGTCGTTCCCGGGGCGATAATGATCGAGCCTACCGAGACCGAGTCTCTTGCCGAACTCGACAGGTTTGCGGAAGCCATGAAGGAAATAGCGGAACTCGCAAAGACCGATCCGGAATCGTTCCATGCAAGACCACTTATGACGCCTGTTGCAAGGGTTGACGAGGTGAAGGCCGCCCGCAGCCTGATACTTTCATGGAATGAAATTAAATCCAATTCCTTATAAAAATTATCTAAATGGGTAAGGCAAAAAACAAGATAAACGAAGCAGAACTCGTAAGGAGGATAAAGAGCGGTGACAATACCGCAGTGGAGGATTTTGTCAGGCAATACTCATCCAGGGTATACAGCCTTGCCTATCAGCTTACACGGAGCAGCAGCGCTGCGGAAGAGATCATGCAGGAGGTCTTCATTACCGTGATCTCAAAGATAGCGACCCTTGAGAACGAGAGTTATTTCTCGACCTGGCTTTACAGGGTGACGGCGAACGCGGCATACGGATATCTCAGAAAAGAAAAAAAACACAAGGACCTTGTGCCGGTTGACGATGTCGAGGCCGGCTCAGGTGTTTTGCAGGATCTGGCAGACCTGCCCGATGACATACTTTTATCCGACGAGAGCAGGGAGATAGTGAGGCAGGCAATAGACAGGCTGCCCGAGACGCTTCGCACGATCGTGATCATGAAGGACGTGGAAGGGCTTCAGAACGAAGAGATCGCAGAGGCCATGAAACTTTCACTACCTGCGGTCAAATCGCGGCTCCACAGGGGAAGGCTTATGTTGAGGGATAAGCTTTCAAGGCATCTGAGGAGGTATTCGTGAAGGACGGAATAAAGAAATGCGAACACTATTTGAAACTACTCTGTGAATATGTCGATTCCGAACTTTCCGAAGACCTTCACGAGGATTTCAAAAGACATATCGAATCATGTGAAGCATGCTGGAAGGCTTTCAGGACATATAATATCACGGTCACACTCTCAAAAAAGACAAAAGTCATCCATACTGTATCCGCCGAACAGGTAGAAAGGCTTTGTTCAATAGTCAACAGCTGCCTGAACTGCAAAAAATAATTTTCCTTCCCTACCCGTCAAGGTCTTTAAGATATTTTTCCCTGTCCAGAAGGAAGTCCCTGTAAATTCTGTAATAATCGGTTTCCTCGTAATGAATGGGCTCAAGTTTCTCGCCGTCGAAGCTTATGATCTTAGCACCGGGACAGCTTAAAAGGATCGGAGAATGAGTTGCTATTACGAACTGGGCATGGCCGTCGGCGCTCATCAGGGTAAGCAGCCTAAGGAATTCTATCTGTCTTTTGGGCGAAAGAGCCGTCTCCGGCTCATCGAGGAAATAAACACCTTCGATCCTGTAGCGGGATTTGAAAAACGACATGAAGGATTCGCCGTGAGACTGTGTGATGAGAGATTTGCCGCCGAAATAATCAAGCAGGTCTGGGTCGCAGCTTGCCCAGTCGTCGATGATTGTTGCAAGATGCTCATAGGATTCCGCCGAAAAATAGGCGCCAGGTTTTTTACCGTCAGCCCATTCGATATCTATATAGCGGTAAAGCTCATCTTCGTATGGATTATAGTCGAACCGCGTCTTGCCGTATTCCTTCCATATATAGATACCGCATCTTTTTGTGACGGCCTTCAATAAAGTGGACTTTCCCGAGCCGTTTTCACCGCAGAAAAACGTGATCTTCGTATCGAATTCGAGCGCAGGCGACATCTTGAAAACATCCAGGTTGAAGGGATAGATATCCTTTACCGGATAATCTTGAGGTCTCAATGTCAGTTTTTTCAGATGCATGTATTTTATTTAGCACATCCTGATTGACGATGCCTGCCTGAATTTATAATAATGCACCTTCATATACTTATAAGGGAGGTATTCTATGGCACAAATGATTCTTGATGAAAGGGATCAGCAGTTCATACTCTATGAAATGCTCGATGTGGAGAAGCTTTGTGAAAAGCCCAGGTTCGCCGACTTTTCAAAGGACATGTTCGACATGATGCTTGCAGAGGCCCAGAAGATGGCTGTCGAGGAGATTTTTCCGACGCTTGCGGAAAGCGACAAGGAAGGATGCAGGCTTGAGAACGGGCAGGTTTATGTCCCCAAATGCTTTGAAAGGGTGTTCAAGCTCTTCTGCGAAGGCGGCTGGATAGGAATGAGCTTTCCGCCGGAAGAAGGCGGACAGGGCGTACCGGTAACGGTAAGGACTGCGGCAACGGAATGGTTTTTCCACAACTTTGCATTTATCTGCTATCCGTTCGCCTGCGAAGGTGCGGCCCATCTGATCATGACCTACGGAACCGAGGAGCAGAAGCATAAATATATCCCCAAGATGCTTGCAGGCCAGTGGGGCGGTACCATGGTTCTGACCGAGCCCGGTGCGGGAACCGACCTCGGCAATATGACCACAAAGGCCATCCGCCAGCCTGACGGGACTTTCAGGATTCAGGGAACGAAAATATTCATAACCGCTGGCGATCAGAACCTTACGGAAAACATCATCCACCCTGTGCTTGCAAGGATCGAAGGCGACCCGGCGGGCACAAAGGGCATCTCGATATTCATAGTGCCGAAATACATACTGAACGAAGACGGTACCCCAGGCAAACGCAACGACTACCAGATCGCCAATATCGAAGAGAAAATGGGTATCCACGGCAGCGCCACATGCCTAATAAATTTCGGCGACAACAACGAATGCTATGCCGAACTTCTGGGCGAAGAAAGGGAAGGCATGAAGATCATGTTCCAGATGATGAACGAGGCACGCCTTGCTGTCGGCATGCAGGGCATTGCAAGCGCGTCCATCGCATATCTCCATGCGCTTCAGTATGCCAAGGACAGGCTCCAGGGCTCTTCCCTGCTGGAAATGAAAAATCCTGAAGCCCCCAGGGTTCCGATCATCCAGCATGCCGATGTCAGGCGCAACCTCTTATGGATGAAATCGAATGTCGAGAGCATGAGGGCACTTGGCTATTTCATCGCATACTGTTTCGACAGGTGCCTTGTGGCCGAAAACGCCGAGGAAATGGATAAGTGGCTTGGGCTGGCCGAGGTCCTTACGCCGATCTGCAAGGCCTACTGTTCGGATGTGGCATTCAAGGTCACCGAGACCGCCATGCAGGTCTATGGCGGATACGGATACTGCGCCGAATACCCTGTGGAGCAGTTCCTCAGAGACGAAAAGATCGCCTCCATCTATGAAGGAGCAAACGGCATACAGGCGCTCGACCTGATCGGCCGCAAGCTCGGCATGAAAAAAGGCACGTATTTCATGGGGCTTCTGGGCGAGATGAACGCCACAATTGCAAAATTCAAGGATACGGAAGGCCTTAAGGACCTGGCCGATGACGTTCAGGCGGGTGTAAACACTCTGGCCGAGATGGCGATGTTCTTTGCAAAGTGCGGCAAAGAAGGCAAATTCCTCATTCCCGTCAATAATGCATACCCGTTCCTTATGCTCATGGGCAAGGTTGTCTCTGCATGGTTCATATTCTGGCAGGCGGGCATTGCAGAGAAGAAGCTCTCTGCTATCGCCGCCGAGAAGGGCGTTACAGATACGGCGCAGCTTGCCAAAATAAGCAAGGATGCGGCATTTTATATCGGCAAGATAAACGCCGCCAAATTCTTCATCAGGAATGTTCTGCCTGAAATCGAAGGCATTGTGAAAGGCATCAAGAAAGAAGACATGTCCAACCTGGAGATCCCTGAAGAAAGCTTTGCGTCATAAAGTTCGTCATACAAAGGCCTTAATTCCCGGCGCATCATCGGTGTGCCGGGGCTTTCAGGCCTGATTCCCATTCTTATCATCTGTGCTCTTTTGTCTTATTGTGATAGTATAATCTGGAAGAATGCCTCTAAAGGAGGGTCTTATGAAAAAGACAGTCAGCGTACTCGATGTTGTCCAGAGCAAAGGTAAAAAACGCATTGTCGTGGTGACATGCTATGACTTCACTATGGCGCGCATTCTTAATTCGACCGATGTCGATATAATCCTTGTGGGCGATTCGGCAGGGGGCGTCATTGCGGGCTATGACAACACAATCCCTGTCACCATGGATCAGATGATATATCATACGAAGTGCGTTGCGGCTGCAAAACCCAAGGCGCTCATTGTGGGCGACATGCCTTTCATGTCTTATCAGGTAAGCGTCGAAGAGGCCCTCAGAAACGCCGGGAGGTTCCTTAAGGAAGGCGGCGCCGGCGCAATAAAGCTCGAGGGCGGCATCCGTGTGATCGAGCAGGTCAAGGCAATCATCAGGGCCGACATACCGGTCATGGGGCATCTGGGGCTGACGCCGCAGTCAGTCTATGCATTCGGCGGCCACAGGGTTCAGGGCCGAGGGGTTTCCGCCGTACAAAGGCTTATGGACGACGCCCTTGCGCTTGAGGACGCAGGCGCATTTGCCATAGTGCTCGAATGCGTGCCTGCGCCTGTTGCGAAAAAGGTCACGGAAAAGCTTTCCATCCCGACAATCGGCATAGGGGCAGGCGTTGCCTGCGACGGCCAGGTGCTGGTGATACAGGACATGCTCGGCATGAACAAGGAGTTCAAACCCAAGTTCGTAAAAAGATATATGGAACTTTGCGATACCATAGCGGACGCCGTAAACACCTATTCAGCGGAAGTCCGGGCTGGTACCTTCCCGGATGACGAACATTCTTTTCTGGAGTAGCAGCAACCGATTGGAAAAACTATCGGAGGAACTTATTGTAAAGAATCCTGCAGAATTGTGTAACAAAATCACTTTCTGATCTAAAGGAGATCATATGAGAAAGACAATTATTTTTCTTACGATAGTATTTTTTCTGATCATTATCTCTGATGCCCAGGCAAAAAAAAGTCAGGTTCAGCACAATGAAGCCGAAAGCTATACCCTGGGTAATTTTATTGCGGTTTATCCGAGTGAAAATAACACACTTAAAATAATGCATGCCGCGAATCCGCAAAAAATTCTGTGGGAAAGCGCTTCCGGCGGGTTCATTTCCGCGGCTGTTGCTAGCGAGAAGATTACAGAATCAAGAGGCTCGGTCAGGCTTGATGAAAAGATATTGAAAAGGCTCAAACCTGCAGGAGACGAAAAAGCGGCATATGACGGTAGTGTGCTTACAATCAGTGGGCATCTGAAAGGAGACGGAATTGAAGCCCCCTTTGAGTTTTCATTAAGGCCTGTCTCTCAAAACCGGCTGGGTTTCGAAGTTAAGATCAGCGACGAAGCTAGCCAGTGCAACAGGCTCTTTCTGCATTATGCATCAAGTTCTGATGAAAAGTTCTATGGTTTCGGGGAGCAGTTCACATACCTTAATCTCAAGGGCAGAAAATTTCCTGTCGTTTCTCAGGAGCAGGGGATAGGCAGAGGAGCCTTTCCTTTGACGTCTATTGTAAACTATGTAGCCCCGGGTTCGGGCGGCTCATGGTTTTCTACCTATACGGCTGTTCCGTTTTACCTGACTACGAAATTAAGGGGCCTCTTTCTTGAAAACCATGAAATCACAATATTCGATCTCACAGATAACGATGAAGTTACAATCGAAAACTGGGGCACCTGCTTTTCAGGCCAGATAATAAACGGTGATTCTTATTATAAGCTAATAGAGGAATTCACTGAATATGCAGGCCGCATGCCGAAGCTTCCAGACTGGATGAATGGAGGCGCCATAATAGGGATGCAGGGCGGGACTAAAGCTGTACTGGAAAAGTTCGAGGCCCTTAAAAAATCCGGTACTCCGATGGGCGGATTCTGGCTGCAGGACTGGGTCGGCAAAAGGAAGACATCTTTCGGCTCACAACTCTGGTGGAACTGGGAGCTTGATACGGTTCAATATCCCGATTGGGATAAAATGCGTGCCGCCCTTATGGCTGAAAAAGACCTGAGCGGTGACGGCAGGGGCATAAGGGTGCTCACATACATCAATCCCTTTCTGGCCGATGTCGAAGCAAAAAAGGATGCCTCCGGAATGGCATTGTATAAAAGGAATCTCTTCAAGGAAGCGGCCCTTAAAGGCTATCTGGTCAGAAACAGCTCAGGCGGAGCTTACATGATAAAAAATACCAGTTTCGACGCCGGACTTGTTGATATCACGAATCCCGAAGCAAGAAACTGGTTGAAGGGCATAATCAGGGATCAGGTAATCGGTGCGGGTGCATCGGGATGGATGGCGGATTTCGGCGAGGCACTGCCGTTTGATGCAAAACTGCTTTCAGGTGTGTCTGCCATGAGTTATCACAATATGTACCCAGAAGAGTGGGCCAGGCTGAACAGGGAAGTGATCAGGGAAGCTGGGCTTGAAGGAGATACAGTTTTCTTCAGCAGGAGCGGGGCCACAAAGAGTCCCATGTACAGCACGCTGTTCTGGCTGGGAGACCAGCTAGTAAGCTTTGACGGTGATGACGGGATGTATTCATCACTCAAGGGCATGCTTTCGGGCGGAATCTCCGGCTACAGCCTCAACCACAGCGACATTGGCGGCTACACTACATTGGGCCCGCTCTACAAGCGGTCAAAAGAGCTGCTTCTGAGATGGATGGAAATGAACGCCTTCACCGCTGTGTACCGGACCCATGAAGGAAATCAGCCTGACAACAATATCCAGTTTTACAGCGACGGTGAAACAATGGCCCATTTTGCAAAATTTGCTAGAGTTTACAGGGCGCTTGCACCGTACAGGGAAACGCTCATGGATGAAGCCGGTAAAACCGGCAAACCTCTTGTGAGGCACCTCATGCTGGAATTTCCTGATGACCCGAAGGCAGTTGATATAGACAGCGAGTTCATGCTGGGTTCTGATTTTCTTATCGCCCCTGTGATGGATAAAGGAATAACGCTCAAAAAGGTATATCTGCCGGAAGGCTTCTGGGTTCATCTGTGGACAGGCAAGGTCTATGGCTCGATTATGTCGGGCGGGGAATGTTTTGTCGAGTCACCGATCGGCGAACCTCCTGTATTCTATAAAAAGGGTTCAACGGCAGGTGAAAAACTGGCTCTGGAAATAAAAAAGGTTGTGAACGGTGATAACCAAAATTGAGCTGGTAACAACTTATTCTGAAAATTGATTATGAACTGATATGGATATGAAAAGAGAACGGGAAAAGATGGTGAGCGGAGAGCTTTATATTTCAAGCGATCCAGAACTTATTGCAGGGCGCAGGCGGGCGAGGCTCCTGATCGATAAGTTCAACGCCACGTCGGACGAACAGTGGGAAGAGCGTGCAAGGATCATAAAGGAACTCATACCGGAATCCGGAAAGGGCGTTTTCATTGAGCCGCCTTTTTTCTGTGACTACGGAAACAACATCAGGCTGGGCGAGACGGTATTCTTTAATTTCAACTGCGTAATACTGGACAGCGGCCCGCCAGTGATAATAGGCTCCAATGTGATGTTCGGCCCTGCTGTGCAGATATATGCCGCAACGCACCCCATGAGCGCGGCCATTCGCAGGAAAGGCCTGGAGTTCGGAAAGGGCATTGAGATAGGCGACGACGTCTGGGTGGGCGGCGGCGCGATAATCTGCCCGGGCGTGAAGATAGGCTCGAAAGCCGTGATCGGCGCAGGCAGCGTCGTTACAAGGGACATTCCGCCAAACGTCTTTGCAGCAGGCAACCCGTGCAGGGTTATCAGAGAGATAACGGAAAACTACGGCGATATCGACTAAAAGCCCATTTACTAACTAACGCAATTTCCGCAGGGATATTGGGTCCGTTTTTTGCCGCACATTACAACTGTGCGGAACAAACAGGCATCCCTGAGGCGGCAAAACAATCAAGCTTTATGCCGTTTAAAATTTGAACTGGACTTTAACTATCAAAGACCACCGCCGTAGTAATAAAGCACGAACATCCGCCGCCGCCACCGTCACTTTCTTCGGCCGATGCGGAATCATCTTCAGAACTTGTCGAGGGATCGTTCATGGTCGTGAAAGACCATATAGGAGATGCAATATATCCGGCTTCGGCGTCATTATACACGACCAGCCAGTTGTATACTGTCCCGTATTCAAGGCCGGCCGGTACGAATGATTCCACACGCAGGCCTGTTGCTGTTGCACTTGAACATATGACACACGAATGTTCTTTGCCGTAAAAGATATACAGATCATATGTCCCCGAGCCCCCTTGCGAGACAGCACCCTGCCAGGAAAGTCTTATCATTGCCGGATCGATGCCGACCGATCCTGAAACAGGCGAGGGATTCGCCGGCCCGGCAGCAAGCGCAGATGTCGACGATGAACAGTCTGACCTGAAGGAGTAAATGGTACCGTTTTCAAGAATCGGTATTTCAAAGGGCACCTCATCTCCACATCTGGCATTGATGTTCTCTAAACTCAGAACCGCCTTACTCCAAATGTTGAGCCCGGATACATTCTCGGTGTCACCCTTCAGTTCGACGTCGAAATTCGTTATCACCATTTCGCCTTCAAGCGAGCCCATTCTCGCCACGGCTTTTCCCAAAGCTTTAATGAAAAGATTATTTATCGAAACGTCAGCCATATTTAAAACTGTCACAAAGGCATTGGTTACATTAATTGAAACGTTGTTGCTGTAAAATGTACCTTCTGAGATAGTTAATTCCGCCTTGCTGGGGGACCCATGAGAATATCCGCTGGAATTAATGCTCATGTTGTTGGTAGATGCTTCGCCGCCGGAGAAACACGTCTGAACCATACCGCCGTAATTTGCATTGATGTTGAAATTTCCGATGAACATATTGTCATGATTAATAAGTCTGACGATTCCCGACAATCCATTGGCTATTGCTGAAAGATTCTTGAAACTGGATTTTTTTCTATTTTCGATCGTAGCGGATGGATAAACTCCTGAAGCATCGACTTGAGATTTTATATAACTATTGGAAATTTCTAGAATCGAATCGTTTTCAAGAAGAAATCCTGCAATATATGATTCAACATTAAGATTTGAAATCATGAGTGAACCGTTGTTTATGAGTTTGGAACCCTTGAAAGTTCCGGTCTGAACAAAGTGTGCATTGCCGATAATGGTTTCTGCGCTGCTTGAGAATATAAGGGAAGATTTGACAAGCTCATACGAGACATCACCAGCATTGAAAGTACCGCCGGAAAGATAAAAAACAAGGGTATTCTTGTCAGGATTCGTTCCCGATACAGAAGCGGAAAGATTACATATGTTAAAATTCCCTGCCCGCTGTGAAAATGAAAACGCCCCGTCTTTGATGCAGTTGACCTTGAGTTGTCCGGTCGGGATATCTATTGTTCCCGAGTTGTTCAGGCTTATTTCGGAATTTTCCGAATCAGCTTCAAAGAAGGTTTTTCCCCCTCCGGCAAGAAAAACAAAGGTTATCTCGCCGTAATTATCAATCGTTATTCTGCCTGCCTCACCGGCAATGAAGGTCTGGCTTAAGTCAAGGCTGTTCATGATTATACCCTGGCTTTTATTTTTGATTTCAACTGAGCCGTATTCGCAAGTTATTGTTGCGTCATCCATCAAAAGCTTGCCGCTGTTTTCTATAGAAAATGCAGGCTTGACATCAACGCTTCCTTTTACCGAAAGAGTTCCGCCGAGAATGGCCGTTTCACCTTCTTTTATGACAAGGCCATCGTCATTTTCGATTACCAGCGTTTGTCCCGGACCCGGAAGATCGGAAATATTCAGGGCAGAAGCTCTATCTGGAAACAATAAAATAACGCTGGCAACCAGGATTGGAAAAAGATTAAAGAATTTTGCCATGACCGCCTCCTCTTTCATTTTTTAGAAACCTGAGAGAAGCACCGATAAAGACACTTGATATATTTTGAAAATAGTCATTGAACATGAATTATAAAAAAGAAAATGGTTTCAAAAAAATTATAAGTTTTACGGCGAATAAATCAAGCATTAGATTTTAATGTCACCGTATTTGCAATAGATAAAACCTGGTTCAGGGTATTTATCCTTGCCTGAATGAAGTTTTCAATTCCTTACCGTATGAGCTGTCGGACAGGTCGTTGCGCGCAAAGAGAGTGACTGCTGTTTTCATGTATATCGATATGAACTTCTGACCTGTCCTCGACATATGATCCCATATCCGGAGTTATTCAGATCAATACGCGCGGATGCTTGTTTATTATATATTTTCCCACCTGAACAGCACACTCAAGGCTTGATGATCCGACAGCTGGTTTCCTTTGCTGTCAACGAATGTGTCGGATTCATCCGAAGAAGCGAGTGGTGTCAGGAAAACCGTGCTGTTGCTCCGATAGAGGACCTTGTCAATCCTATCACCCGCAATACCGAGTTCTATTCGCGCATCGCTGAGCCCTGTGCTTGAAATAAGTCTTGTCAGGTTGATGTTATCGTTAACATTTGAGTAGCTCATGTTGAAATCCCCGCAGACTATTACCGCCCGGCCTGCTGAGAAGGTATTTATTTTATCGATAAGCTGTTCAACCTGAACGATTCTGGCTTTATTGTCACCATCCGCTCCGCCGGCATCCATGTGCAGGTCGTAAATATCCACGAATACGCCGCTGGATATTTCATAACGGGCGAACATGAAACCTTTGGGCGTCAGACAGTCATTGGCATAGCCGAAAACTCCATGGCATGCCTCCCAAGTAACCCTCTGGAGGTTGGTGAAACTGCAATAAGAGAACGAATTCAACCCATCGCCCACTGTTCCGTGGAAAGAATCAAACTCGGATTCGTACGGATGACCGTCTCCATACCTGAGATTACAGTGATACGAAAAATCCTCCTGAACAAGGGCGATATCAAAAAGGTTCAGCTTCTGTCCTATCTGGGGCATGTTGACTATGGGATTGCTTGAAGAAATGCCCTGCGGCAATCCGGCGACATTGTATGACAGGATGGTGAATTCATTGTCATCGGTTACTTTCTTATATGTGCCGGGAGCATTACAGGAAAAAAGGAAGACTGCGCAGACAATGATACCAAGGACATTTTTCATAACCCCTCCTCAAAAACAATTAATCCATAAAATATCACAAACCGGAATAAACATCAAAAAGAACAAGTCTTGTTTACATTCTTCATTGTTTCTTATTCTGGAAAAAGAGTTCCCTCCGGGAGGAAAAAAAAGTGCATTACAGCGCTGAATCAAATCCTAACGCCTTTACAATCAAATACTTATATGGTTAATTATGGGCATAGTATTTGCTTTTGGTTTTATATATTTTGAAATGCCGGGAATATCCTAAAACGGGGAAATTCCTCAGGATTATTCAAGGTAATGTTGCTGGATCGTTTGCTTAAGTGAATCATAAGGGATTGATTCCTTATAAATGCATTGTGATGCATATTGGGAAGATTAAAAGATAACTTAGGAGGTAGCAATGAGAAAACAATGGCTGTTAATCTTTCTCGTCATCGGAATGTTCCTGAGTGTTTCCGGGTGTGCTTCCAAAAGCGATGATGACAGCGTTTCGTCAACCGGGTCAGAACAGACAAAAATTACCACGTTGCAGGATATCATGGCCGACCAGGGGCTGGAGTTGATTAAAGAAACGGAAGTGGGCGGTGACAGGGGTTACCTGATGAAGTACACTGGAAAATACTCCGAAGGTGTAAATTCCAAAGGAATATCAAGCGGACAGTTTCCCAAATATTGCATGGTGCTGACCGGCAGCGCCTACAACATGGGATATCAGGCCGCCACGCTGAGGCCTGAGCAGGGTTACAGCATGCTCACCGATTACATGAAAAGGGTGGCTCTGCAGCAATTCGGCATGCTGGGGATCAATCTGCCTCAGGAGGGTGATACTGCTAACGAAATCTACAACATCATGTACGATACCATCCTCGACATAGTGGCCCTAATGAAAAAGGACATTCCGTCAAACCTGCGCAAGGAGATGCAGGGATTCGCCGACGGTATGCAGGCCGCCGGATATACGACAGACCCGAATACCGGCAGGAAAATCGATTATAACCATCTTCTCGTAATAAACGAGGCCGTCGACAGTACGTATTTCTTCCTGGCGGCTGTTCTGGGCTATGCCAAAGTGACCAATGAGAACAAGGCGGTAATCGCCGAGTGCCGCAACGCCTTTCTGAAGATACTGGTCAAAGCGAGCAACTCTTCTAGTAACGGGGATGAATCCGTAACCGAACTTATTGAGAAGGCGAATGAGAATTTTACATCAAGTGACAATCTGCTTCGCTACGGTTGCAATGAATTAGTTGTCAGCGGTAACGCCACTGCAACCGGCGAAACCTATCACGGCCGTGACTTCATGTTTTCGACAGGGGACATATATCAGGATGCCGCCGCCATGGTTGTCTATCTGCCTGACGAGGGATATCCGTTCGTAACGGTTTCAGTTCCCGGATTCATAGGTCAGAGTGTAGGCCTCAATATCAAAGGACTTTCTGTCGGACAGGATGTGTGTCTGGTCTCGTTCATGGGTAAAACGCCAGGTGTAGGCAGCATGTTCATGGTGCGAGACATGGTGCAGAAGACCTCCAATATTTCGGAAGCAGTCGAGCTTGTCAGGAATACGACGCGCGGCGTTTCCTGGATATATTTCGTTGCCTCGGATGAAGCCGACATCCGTTACGGTCATGGCGCGGAACTCAGTGCAGTATGTAACCAGCGCGATGATGAGATCGGCGACGGCATTGATACCCTTCCTCAATGGATAAAGCTGCTTTATTCGGGCTATACAAGCATACTTGATAAACTGGATGCAGATGAGCTGACGGCCGGCGGAGATATAGACCGGGGTGTAATGGTCAGGGGCGAGGCGTATGAGTATCCGGCTGATGATAAATTTGCTTCACCCGACTTCTCGCTTGATGATTACAGCTCATATAAGGACTATTACAACAAGGGCTTCAGGTTCACCGCGCAGAAAGAGGCTTATAAAGACGCCCTTGCAGCCACTAACCACTATATCACGCCGCGCATGCGCATGATGCAGTTCCAGCCTCTGATCGATCTTATCTATGCCGTAAGCGGGAACCTGGCGGAATCTGTATGGCGATACGAGAACATGATCTCGGAAATCAACGAATACCATGGCAGCATCGAATACTTCGGAGATAATCCCGATGCCCCGGCAGTGGGTTCCGTAGGATGGATGATAGATTTCCTGAATACCCAGCGCAGCTATCCGTGGTTCTACCGGCATCAGACAAGCGAAGGAAATTATCAGTATCCTGTAAACACATGGGTTGATGGACACCATGCCGCCATGAATAATACCCGGCGAGAGATGAGGGCACTTTACGGATATATGACCGACCCGTGGGTGGGAATCAAACTTCAGCCTTTCGTCGACTGGTATTACGGGGCGGATAAGAAGTTCTGATTAAGAATGCTATACTGAACAAATCGTAAACATACGGGGCGCTGATAAGAATCTGGCTTATCAGCGCCTTGCCGTTTCAATAGTCAGTAATTTCACAGGCGGACAAAGTTCCTGCCGGATCTTTTAAGAGATCAACTCTATTGAGATGTTTTTTCCATATGGCGCTCGAATGCCGCTACATATTCCTCAAGGCCTGTGAATGGGGTTACCGGAATCTGCTCCGGATGCGAGCTGAATCTTTCTGCCAGCATCTTTGGTGAAACTCCTTCATGTGCAGCTAAACCCAGTATGGCGGCGCCCAGGGCTGTGGCCTCGTTCAGGTCGGTGCACATGACAGGCGATTCCGGGAACAGGGCCGCTATCAGACGGGTAAAGAGCGTGTTGTGCGAGAATCCGCCTGCAATAATGGCTCTTTTACCGGGCGCTATGCCTGCACGCAGCATGGCCTTTCGTGTATGCAGTGCCATGCTTAGCATCAGGATATTGTAAGTCCGCTCATAATCATTAATGAACGCAGGGCCCTGGCCTGAGAAAACCTGCTCCAGCGTAAAGATTTTATCTCCTTCGATGAAACGCGCTGGCGAGTGCATATACATGCCGAAAGGCACTATTGCAGGCAGGATGAACTCATTGCCCCGCTTCAAGATATCCTCGATGAGTTCAGGGTTGAAGTCGGGATGATCACGTCTGCCATGGGTTCCCTCCAGGAATCCCATGTACAGGTCAAATTCCAGCCCTGCAACAAAAAGAGCCGTTTTGAAAACGCCGCCGAAGCCGTCCAGGTTAAAATAAACCATTTCGCCGATTTCATCTTCGGTCAACCGGGGTTCAGGAACGGGATGCATGACCACGCACATGGAGCCGGTGGAAACGAGCACGAAATCATGAGGCTCCCTGATGAGAAATGGCACCATGGCGGCATTGGAGTCATGGACGCCCATGGTTACGATAACATCGTCGGACAAGCCTGTCTGCCGGGCGATCTCCGGCTTGAGCGTACCCAGAATTTCCCAGGAATTGGAGACTTTTTGAGGTATCAGATCCTTTACGCCGAGGCTCTCCCTTACCTCTGAGAAGGTCATCTTTTCGAAGTCCCACAATCCCGTGTGCGTCCCAATATAAGTTATGTCCATTCCGGTTTTTCCGGTAAGGAGAAACCCGTAATATTGCGGCAGGCCGAGGATGGTTCTGGTACGGGCGAACCCTTCGTGATAGTGAGTCTTAACATAGTATATCCCGCGTGCGATCACGCTAAGGTACGGCATGCGGGGGGTGGCCATGCGGCGCTGGATGTTGCGCGGGTCGCCGATGAATGCGTCGAAATCGGTATGGAAGGCTTCGCCAGGGTCGGTCGAACCTGAGAGCGCAGGTACGGCCAGGTTACCGTTCTCGTCCAGACAGACGAAAGTGCCGCCGTAGGTCGATATGGAAATGACCTTGATGTTGTAGCGCTTGGCCATATCTGTCAGCGAATCAAGAAAAAATCTTGTTACGGCCTCAACAGGTTCATGGTTTTCCGTCCCTTGTGACACATCATCGATGGTGGCAAAGACGCTGTCCACCTGATTCAGGTTCATATCATAGATGAGAAGCTTCTTGTTTGTGCGGCCTACGTCAAGTACAGCAATACAGCTTGCATTCTTACTCATGAAATTCCCCCTTGTTTTTTCATGTCAGCTTAAGGCCTTGCTGTCTCACATGGCTGCCGCCCGGATGTGTCCCGGGATTTTCTACGATAAAATAGCGCCCTTTGAGGCCGAACCCACATATTTTACATATCTGCGGATGTATCCCTCGGGCAGTTCCCGTCTGACGGGTTTCCACGCGGCCTTCCTGTTTTTCAGCTCTTCATCTGAGACATGCAGTTCGAGCTTCCGGCCGGGGATGTCTATGGTTATCTCATCGCCGTCCTTCACAAGCGCAATCGGTCCCCCTTCATATGCCTCAGGCGACACATGGCCTATGCACGGTCCTTCGGTTCCGCCCGAAAAGCGGCCGTCCGTTATGATGGCCGCTTTCTTGATGCCGAGAGCCGAGAGTCCCATGGTCACGGCAAGCGTTTCCGGCATGCCGGGTCCGCCTTTCGGTCCCTCGTTCCTGATTACGAGGATCTCGTTCTCGCGGACATTATTTTCGCGCAGAGCCAGAAGGGCGTCATGCTCGGATTCGAACACCCGCGCAGGCGCGGTGAACTTCATCATGTCCTTTGCAACGGCCGACTGTTTGATGACCGAACCTTCTGGTGAAAGGTTGCCGTAAAGAACCGCGGTGCCACCCTCGGGATAGAACGGGTTTGTTTTATCAGGTATTACATCGGAATCCTTGACTTCAAAGAAAGGCATCAGATCGCCCCACGTCAGTCCGGAAACAGTCTTTGCGTCCTTATGGATGTTATCGGCCAGAACCTTGATGACGGCGGGCACGCCGCCTGCCATGAAGAAGTCTATCATCCCGTCGGGGCCGTTGGGCATTATTTTACACAGCGTTGGAATTTTTACATTGAAGTCGTTAAACTTGCTTATGGGGAAGTTAATACCGAGGTCATATGCTATGGCCGGAATGTGAAGGGCGGCATTCGTGGAGCCGCCTATGGCGAGATTTACCATGAGCGCGTTTTCGAGCGCCTTCATATCCACGATCTTTCTTATCGTAAGCCCTTCTTCTACCATCGAAACGATCCGTTTGCCGGTATTTCTGGCAAAGAGCAGCTTCTTCGAATGGAAGCCGGGAACGCTGGATGAACCGGGGAGGGTTAGGCCCAAGGCTTCGGCGATGCTCTGCATCGTGTTGGCCGTCCCCATGACCTCGCACGACCCGCATGTGGCCACGGTAATAGTTTCCGCTTTGCAGAACGGGTCATCAAAATCCAGGTTGGATATGCTTTTCCTTTTTTTCTGTTCGGGATTGAACCTTATCTTCCAGGAACTCGGTCCTCCGGTCAAGACTATGGTGGGCAAATCAAGCCGGGACGCCGCCATGACCATGCCCGGGATGATTTTGTCGCAGCTCGCAATCAGAACCAGGGCATCATACTGCATGCTGCGGCAGTGGGTTTCGACAATATCGGCAATCAGATCACGCTGGGCCAGGATGAAGCGCATCCCGCTGTTTCCCTCGGTCAGAACGTCGCAGGGTGCAGGTACATTGAATTCCATGGGTATGCCGCCGCCGGCATAAACCCCTTCCTTTACCTTCTCCGCAAGATTTCTAAGGTGCATGTGTCCGGGGTTTATATCAGTCTGGGAATTTGCAATGCCTATGAGGGGTTTCTGTTTAAGGTCCTCCATTTCAAAACCCAGCCCTTCTATGCAGCCCAGACGCACAACGGAGATGGGGAAATCCTTTGTATCGAAAATAGGCTGACTCTTGGGTTTTTTCATTTTGATACCTCCTGAAATAAATTTTGTTTTTTTGATATAATCCAGTCAAATCTCTGGCCTGTGCCGTCTTAAAAACCGCCGTGGCCGGGACATCTATGCCTTTTAATTTTTAGATGAAAAACCCGGTCAAGGATTCCTTCAGAGGAACCAACTGCCCGGAGATATGACCCGACATCAGATAAGAAAGATATATGATTTTGGGTCATATGTATGCAAGCGTAAATTTGTCAGCAGCTTAATATTGCATGAGAAAACACTCACCATAAGCGTGAAGAACGCTGGCGGATGCGACCGGATTCGACTTGTGTTATATTACCCGGGACATTTGATAATTTCAACTGATTGAACAGCAGCCAGCAACCGGGAGATTCGGATGCATCAAGAAAGGCATCACAACAGATTTTCTATCGAGATAAGGAGGTAGCCATGGTGTTTGAAGGGGTTTTTCCTGTTGTGCCGACTCCTCTTTTTGAGGATGAACAGGTTGATCATAAAGGCCTGAAGCATCTGATCGAATACTATATTGCCGCCGGCTGTCACGGAGTGGTTGTCATGGGCAGCGGAGGAGAGTTTCCATATCTCAAACTCGAGGAGCGGCGAGACATTATCGCATCCGCAGCCGAGGCGAATGCCGGACGCGTGCCGCTTGTATCCGGATGCGGTTTCTACAGCCTGAAGGAAACCCTTGCCTTCTTCACCGCCTGCAAGGGGCTGCCGCTCGACGGACTTCTGGTGGCGCTGCCGACATATTTTCCGCTCAAGTTCGATGATGTATATGCATATTATAAAGAGATCGCCGGACGTGCGCCCTGCCCAATACTCTATTATCACTTCCCGCAGATGACCGGCCTTTTTTTCGCCCCGGAACAGCTCGGGCGGATCCTCAGGATCGACGGCATCACCGGCATGAAGGTCAGTGCTTTCTGCCTAAAGGAAATGCGCCGGATCCTGGAGCAGGTACCTGCCGAGGGGTTCAGCCTGTTTGCCGGTGTGGGCTTCCTGCTGCGCCATACCATTGAGATGGGTGGCCGAGGCGTTATAGACCCGGTCGCCTCCTTCGCCCCGCACCTTGTTGTGGAGGCCTATAATGCATGCAGGAATGGGAACGTAGAGCAGTCGCGGCGGCTCCAGAAGAAGATTCTGGATATGATACCGATTGTGAATTCATTCTCTCTCCCAGCTTTTATCCAGAAGAGCGGCTTCAAGCTGATGTCGCAAATGCCCAGGCCTTCCCGCGCCTCGGGCAGGGCTGCCCGGCACGCCGTCATCAAGGAGGTGCTCAGGCAGCTTGGCCACCCGGTTATGCCGCGTGTCCACACGCCTCTGCCCCAGCTTACGGACAAAGAACGAGAACAGGTTGAGGTTTTCATCGCAGGAAACCCCGATCTTAAAAAAGAATCCTGCCTCTGTTGAGGGTATGATGGCCTGCGTGATTGATTGCCATTATCATCTGGATGAACGCATCCTTGCCGTCAATGAGATGATCAGCCGGATGAATGCATGCGGGATTGATAAGGCAGCCCTGATGGCCAGTCTGAATGACCCGTTGCCTGAACCGCCCAGGCCTCTGATCAGGATATTGCAGTTTCTGTTGTTTCATCCCGCCACACAGAAAACAGGGAGAATATTTATTGATAATTTCACGCCTGAAGGAGACATCAGAATAGGGAGAAAGGCTTATCGGATATATGCTCACCCGGATAATAATGAGGTCTTTAAAATTGTCGAAAAATTGCCTGATCGTTTTCTGGGCTGGGTATTCGTTCGTCCAAATTCAGGTACCGATCAGGTGAAAGAGCTTGAAAAATGGATATCCCACCCCGGTTTCATCGGTGTTAAGGCGCATCCCTTCTGGCACAGGTTCGAACCTCTCAATCTGCTTCCGATTGCGGATTTGCTGATCGGCAAAGGCAAGCCCCTTCTCATACATGCCGGATACGGATCGCACGGAGATTTCATGGCGCTTGCCGAAAAAGCCCCTGAACTTAAACTTATCCTGGCGCACGCAGGTTTCCCTGGATACCGCTCGACCTGGAAATTAATAAAAAATCATAAAAATATTTTTGTCGATCTTTCCCAGACGACATATGTCAGTGATGATGCCACAAGGAATGCAGTCGAGTTCCTTGGATATGATCGCTGCCTGTTCGGTACAGACGGACCTTACGGCTTTCATGCCAAAGACGGAAAATTCGATTATTCCTACATCAAGCGGCGCATCGAGAGGCTATTTCCATCAAAGAAGATACGGGAACATCTCCTCGGGCAAAATTTTATTGACATCACGGGTATCACCTGAATCTTCGCCCAGCAAACAGAGAATACAACAGGACAACGCAGGCAGGCATCTGTTATTTATAAACAGGGTGCGTTGTTCTTGAAAAGTGGAACTTGATATAAAATGAATGTGTCAATGAAAGGCCTGATTCCCGGCTTTTGCTTGCAGGTATTCTGGCCAGGCAGACTTTAAAACCGGAAGGAGGCAAAACATGGAACAGGTCCGTTTCGGAGTCATAGGCGCGGGAGACGCCGCCAATTTTCATACGCTTGCATTCAAGAACAGGCCGGATGCGAACCTGAAATTCGTCTCGGTCTATGACGTAAATGAAAAGAAATGCTCACTTCTGGCAAAACGCATGAAGCTCACGCCCTATTCCGACCTTGAAGCTTTCTTCGGCAGCGGCATAGACGCAGTGCTTATCTGCGTGCCACATTACCTCCATGCCGAATACACGGCCCGCGTTGCTGCCGCCGGAAAGCACGTGCTCTGCGAAAAGCCCATGGCACCGACACTCGAAGAATGCGATGCCATGATTGATGCCACCGGAAGGGCCGGGGTGAAGTTTATGATTGCCGAGAACCACCGCTTTCTGCCCGCACACCGCATTATCAAGGAGACTATCGAAAAAGGGCTCCTGGGCGATGTCTACCTCGGCCGCACGTACGAAGGCGCCTTCTGTTCAGCCACGCAGTTCCTCGACCCGGGATGCTGGCACTTCACCTGTGACAAGGGCGGCGGAGGCGTACTGATGGATCAGGGCGTGCACAAGTTCGCCCTCTTGAACTGGCTGCTCGGAAAGGTGGAAAGCGGCCAGGCATGGCTCGGCAAGGCGCTCGATTCGCCTGATTGCAAGGGAGAGGACAATGCCGCAATGCATCTGCAGTATGAGAACGGCGCAATGATTGAGGTAACACTTTCGTCCACCACCGTACATCCTCTCAACAACACCACCGAACTGCACGGAACAAAGGGGCATCTTCTTGAAGACCACTCATGGGAAAAACCCGTGCGACTTTTTTCATCACACCCGGATGCCAAGGTTAAAGGGTACTACTACGATATAGCGGCCGACCACGGGGCATATCCCGTGTATTACATAATCTCGGCATACCATGAGGACACGCACTTCGCCGACTGCATTTTAAATGACAGGCCGCCCGAATTCACGCCGGAACAGGCCCGGGGCGCGGTCGAAGTCGTGCTGTTGGGGTACCTCTCGGCAAGGCTGGGCCGCACCGCGACAATGGATGAGCTTGCCTTAGAGGAGGCTGAGAAAGGCACCGGACACATCGTAGAAGAGGCCATGCCTTTTATCAGGAAGAACTTCCAACAGCTGCACTGGAAATAGAAGCTTTCAGAACTGGTTATATGATCATCGTAAGCAGGAAAACGCGCAGCCAAGACTGTTATGAAATTTTCACATGTGCCGACATGATATATATGCAGACGCTGCATGCTTCAAGGCTGTCCTGCAAATCACAGGCATCTAATAAATGGAGAAATATATGAAGAAAGTGATATTGGCCGTCATTACATTTTCCCTTATGTTGTTCGTACAGGCCTGCGGCAGCAACAGCAGCAGCAACAACAAGGGAAGCATCGAGGTCGCCTTCAGCGACGTCCCATTCCAGACGGAAAAATATTTAAGAATAGGTTACACTCTCAAGACCTGGGAGTATGAAAAGGACGGACTGGAGCTCCAGAAGATTACCGTACTGGACTGCCGTACCGGTCAGGAGCTGTTCATTATCAACAAGGCGGACCTGCCTAAGATATACAAGGACCCACTGCCTGAGAACCAGTTCGTAAAATTCGACAGGCTTACCAGCTATTACCTCTCTATCCAGCTGCCCATACCGCTAGGGCAGTCACCGCCAAGGCTGGTAACGAACCAGCTCTCCTTCAGGGACACGGCAAGCGGTAACGAGTTCTCGTTAAGAGGGGGTACATTCGTACCCAGGCTTGATGAGATGCCGCTCGTTATTGCGTCGCCGATAAAGAGGAATAATCTTATCTACATGAACCAGTCCACCCTCAGGTACCATTTCTACAACATTGTTTTCGTAAACGGCGGGCTTTTTACGTCCGAGCGGTACGCCTTCGACTCTGTTCAGATGAATGACGAGTTTACTGATTACTATGAGGGCGATCCAACAGTGAACACAAATTATTTCAACTACAATACCCCCCTTCTGGCGGTTGCGGACGGAACTGTTGTTTTCGTTCAGGACGGACTCCCTGAAAACCACGGCAACATGCAGGACGTCGTCCTTAACACCCTGCTCGAATACGGCGGCAATTTCGTGGTGCTGGATATAGGAGGCGGGCATTATGCATTCTACTGCCACTGCATTCCGGGTTCGATCAAGGTCGGTGTTGGAGATACGGTGCATGAAGGAGAAGAGATCGCCAGACTCGGGAATTCCGGAAATTCCACAGGGCCGCATCTGCACTTCCAGATAACAGACGGACCTGATATCTTTTATAGCTATGGCGTCCCGTTCGTGCTGAAGGAGTATACGAAGACAGGAGATTTGAATAGTGGAACGCCGGTATTCCAGGACCCGGAACTCATAACGAACTCCATGATGGAGCAGTTCACCGTTTTCAACGTGGAATGAAAGACAGGAGGCTCAAGGGGCTGTCAGCGTCTTTGAGATGAGTTTATTCTGTGATCAGAAAGACATCGTCTCCGACCCGCGTCTTGTCCTTCACTTTTATCCCGATGTTGTCGCCGGCCTTGGCCTGGGTTACGGTTGCATTATCGATCTGCATGGATTCGATGATTTCTTCGAACTTGGTTGTGGCTCCTTCGATGGATATTTTATCGCCGACTTTAAGCGGTTCGCTGAGCTGAATGCCTGCAACACTGATCTTGCTGAAGTAGTGGGAGACCTTACCGATCAACTTTTTTTCCGTCGCCATGGTCATACCTCCTAATGATCAAATAGCGGTAGTAATTATATGCCGTTTGAAACTCCACCTCAAGGGTCAAATGAAATGGAATATAATGTACGATATTAAGAGTTTTTCAGGGATACCGTAAAGTATAGCATGGACATTCCGGAGGGATTAGATGCGTAAAATACCCGGCCGATTTAAGGCCCGGACAATCGATAAGACTGCAATATGCATGCGCGCTCTCGCCGAGATGGTTCTGCACCTTGAGATGGAGTTTGACCACGGCATCGACGCAGCCCGCCTTGAGAAAGCGCTCGACCTGATCCTCGATGCCGAGCCGGTTTTAGGCTGCCGCTTCGTAACTGATACGCTCAGGGTTTACTGGGAACGCCTGCCTCATGACAGAAGGCGCAACTTCACGATGGCTTCTTCCCGTGAGGAGTATGACGCCTTCCTCTCAGACGAGAACAATCCTGAAGTCGGCCCGCAATTAAAGGGTTGTCTCTTTAAAGACGGCGGCAAGGACCGTATTGCGCTAAAAATCTCGCACGAAGCTGCCGATGCGGGAGGACTGAAGGAGGCTTCCGCCACCCTTGCCCGGATTTATAACCTTCTCGCTGTTGATCCGGGTTATATCCCCGAACCCAACCTGAAGGGGTCCCGGAGCATATTACAGGTGCTCAGGCGTGTACCGCTCCATGCTATCCCCAGGATTTATCTGAACTACCTGATAACGTCGCTCAAAGTAATGATGCCGTCGAAGGGTTTAGGATACCGGATACCCGGCGGGCGTAATGGGAGGCCGCGGTATCTTATGCGGCATATATCGGCTGAAAGAACTGCGAGTCTTGCCGGATACGGCCGTGCGCGCGGCGCTACACTTAACGATTTGATGATGGCGGCGTTCATCAGAACACTGGCATCAGCAGGAGGCTGGGATGGGGCGTCCGAGTTGCATTCTATAATGACCATTGACCTCCGCCGCTGGTACATTCCCGGAGGCAGGGCTGAAGCGGTCTGCAACCTGAGTACTCTGGATTTTGTCATTCTTGGCAATAAGCTTGGATCCGGGTTTGAAGACACGCTTGAAATAGTAACGAAGGTGATCCGGGCACGGAAAGCGAACTGGTATGGTCTAAACGATTACATCGGAACGATGCCGTCGATATGGTTTTTCCCTGCTAGGTTCTCGTCATGGCTTTTCAACCGGTTCTTTGGAACGGCTGCGGCCCGAGGCTCATGGGTGAATGCGTTTACCAACATGGGGCCGATAACCGATGAACACACGAATTTTGGCAAACCTGCGGCGCAGGCATGGCTTATTATCCCGCCCATGTTCCCACCGCTTCATCTTGTTGGGATGACGGGCTATGGAGGAGGGTTGACCCTTACAGGCTCCACCTTTGACGGCCTTGAAACGCAGGCGATAATCGAAAATTTCCTTGACAGGATGATTGAAGAGCTTCCGGAATAATTTCCTCAATCAGCTTGTCAGCGCCACTGGTCATCCTTTTCACGATTTCCGATTCCATCCTCCGGCATACGTCCGGATACCGGGCAGCCTGGTTGTAGCACTCGCCTTCATCGACATTGAGGTTATAAAGGTTAGGCCAGTCGGCGAAGTGACCTTTCTTGGCGGTTCTTCCCATGAAGGTTGTCGGCTTGTCCACAGGCTGCGGCCATATGTAGTGGTTGATGTTGCGGAAGTATTTCCAGTCTTCTTTTCGTACACCCTCAAGCTCTTCATAGTGATAGAAGTACAAGGTATCGTGAGGAGACCTGGCGGCTTTGCCGGAAATAAGGCCCTCGAGATTTTTGCCGTCGATGATGCGGTCCGAAGGTTGAGCAAGACCCGCCGCTGAAGTTATTGTCGGGAACAGGTCGATATTCATCGCAGGCTCGGTGCAGACCGTCCCTGCATTTGAATTGCCGGGCCATTTGACGATGAAGGGTACACGATAGCCTCCTTCATAGCTCTGTCCCTTCCTGCCGCGGAATTCACCCGGGCTCCCGTTATACCAGGGGCCGTTGTCGCTGGTGAATATTATGATGATATTATCCGCTATACCGTTTCGCTCCAGACACTTCATGATCTCGCCCACACTCCAGTCTATTTCCTCGACAGCATCGCCGAATATGCCGACTTTGGACTTGTCCTTGAACTTTTCCGATGCATAAAGGGGCTGGTGAGGGAAGGTATGCGCAAGATAGAGGAAAAACGGTCCGCCCTTGGATTTGTCGATGAAGTCGGTCGCCTCTTTCGTATACATGCCCGTGAGGCGCGCCTGGTTGTCTTTGATGTCCGGTTCCAGCATTGTATCGTCACGGTAAAGGGCGCAGGGAGGCATGTCATTGCTGTGAGGCACGCCGAAAAAGCTGTCGAAGCCGTGGCGGCGCGGGTTGTATGCAGGGTCTTTGCTGAAATCGCCAAGATGCCACTTGCCTACCATTCCTGTACGGTAGCCGGCCACTTTGAGTGCTCTGGCGATAGTGATCTCGTCATCAGGAAGCCCCTTGACCCAGCAGTCCTCCTGGACGTCAACCGCGCCCAGGCTGCCGAACCATCGGCCGAGCCGGCGTATCGTAAGCTGCATCATTGATTCGTTCGAGGCGGGCATTACGAAAATAAGGCCGGAGCGGACCGCGTATCTGCCCGTGAGAAGGCCGTAGCGCGAAGGTGTGCATACCGAGCACGACGAGTAAAAGTCAGTGAAACGCACACCTTCTTTTGCAAGATTATCGATGTTCGGGGTCCTGATGGATTTGTTACCGTAGCAGCCCAGGTCGCCCCAGCCCAGATCGTCGCATAATATGGTTATGATGTTGGGCCGCTTGCCCGCATATCCGGGAAGCCTGCCGATGACCTGCTCCGGTATGACCTGAGCCCTGCCTGAAGCGGAATACACATCCCTGTTGAATACTGCCCCATGCTCTTTATCTCCCACTGTTTTTGAGCATGCCAAAAGGCCTCCGCCTGCAACTACAGCTGCGGTTACAGCACTCTTTCTAATAAAGCTCCGTCTTGTCATAAGGTCTTCATTCACAGGCGCCTCCTGTCAAGTGCGGATTCCAGCGTGCCCTATATAAGCAAAAATCGCGAATCCGGTTGTTTTAAATCAATATTTATTCATTGGGGCTTTCTTGTCATTGTGTGTTGAAAGGATTTTTATAAAGCCGTTTCTTATGCCGGTTGAGCCGCTATCTTGATATCTGCTGTAAAATTATCACGATTGATAACTGGTAACCATAATTATCTGCCAGCGGGGATATCATTTGATCCTTTAATCACAGCCTCAGCAAACTAAAAAACCGACAATTATTGACAGAAATCTGGCATTCACTTATATAACATTTTGGAATTATTAATTATTATGCAGTACACGGCATAATACTATTTCAAGAAGGGAACATGATGAGAATCAAACCAATTAAAAGAAATTGAGGCTCATATCGGAAGCCAGGATGGTTTCCGAGTGAAGACCTCCCTGCTATCCCTCCACGGCTGACCAGCTAGCTCTTTGAGTATTTCCGCTGTGGAAAGGACAGCGGAAAACTTAAGGGGGCTGAGTTTGGTCGACAAGATCAAAACCGGTTTTAAACAATCAGATTTAATTTTATTTCTATCAGGATATCCATACATCCCTGAGGGCAATCCTTCCAAAGGTTTATCTCGAAACAAAAAAAGCAAATTTAAACAAATATATAAGGAGGTTTTATGGATGTTACCAGGCGAAGTTTCCTGAAGATTGCCGGTAGCGGTCTTACGGCAGCGGGTATTGGGGTCAGTATAGGTGTACAGCCTGTTCTGGCCCAGCCGAAAAAGATCCGCTATGCAAAGGAAGTTACCACCATCTGTCCTTATTGTGGAGTCGGATGCGGCATCATTGCGAGCGTAAGCAATGGCAAGGTTATTGGAACAGAAGGTGACCCTGATCACCCGATAAACAAAGGTGCGCTTTGCGCCAAGGGGTCGGCTCTTTATCAGATCGCCAATAATGACAAGCGTCTGTCAAAGGTTCAGTACAGGGCTCCCGGCGCCGACAAGTGGCAGGAAGTCGAATGGGACTGGGCCCTGGATAATATTGCCAGAAAGATAAAGAAACTGCGCGATGAGACATTTACCCTTCAGAACGACAAGGGCGAGATTGTCAACAGAACTGAAGCTATAGCAGCAATCGGCGGCGCCGCTCTTGATAATGAGGAAGTGTATGCCCTGACAAAGATGAATCGCGCGCTGGGCCTTGTTTATGTCGAGCATCAGGCCAGGCTTTGCCACAGTTCGACCGTTGCTGGGCTTGCAGGCTGTTTCGGCCGCGGCGTCATGACGAATCACTGGATAGATATACAGCATGCGGATGCAGTTCTCGTACTTGGTTCAAACCCTGCGGAAAACCATCCCATCTCTTTCAAGTGGATAAACGAGGCGAGACAAAAACGTAAGGCAAAACTCATCTGTGTAGACCCAAGGTTTACTCGTACGGCTGCAACAGCAGACTTTTATGCAAGGCTCCGCCCGGGCACCGATATCGCATTTATAGGCGGCATGATCAACTATGCGATCGAGAAAAACCGTATCAATGAAGAGTATGTAAAGAATTATACAGACGCGGCTTACCTGGTGAATCCCGAATTCAAGGGGGCTGCCGACCTGGACGGCGTTTTCTCGGGATTAAACGCAGGCAAGTATGACAAGGCTTCGTGGTCCTATCAGATGGATGAAAAGGGAATCCCGAAGATGGATCTTACCCTTACTGATCCCATGTGCGTATATCAGCTGCTCAAAAAACAATATGCCCGCTATACTGCTGAAAAGGTATGTGCGATCACGGGAACCGACCCGAAAGATTTCGAAAAAGTCTGTGATATGTTTACAGCCACCTTTAAACCTGAACTCTCGGGCACCATCCTTTATGCTATGGGCATAACACAACACACATACGGAACTGAGAATATAAGGGCCTTCGGCATACTCCAGCTGCTGCTCGGGAATATCGGAATGGCGGGCGGCGGCATCAACGCCATGCGCGGCGAAAGCAATGTCCAGGGCTCGTCCGACCATGCGGCGCTGTTTCATATTCTTCCGGGATATCTCAAGTACCCCAAGGCCAGCCAGACAGCACTTTCGATCTACAATGAACAGAACACCCCAAAGAACAACGACCCGAAGAGCCTCAACTGGTGGGGAAACACCCCTAAATATATGGCAAGCCTGATAAAGGCCTGGTGGAGGGATGCAGACCTTGAAACCGCTTACAGCTATCTGCCCAAAGTGGAAGATGCAAAGAACTATTCCTATCTGCCGATATTCAGCGCTATGGCAAACGGAGATATCAAGGGCATGTGCGTATGGGGCATGAACCCTGCAGTGGGGGCACCCAGCGCCAAGATGGTTCGCAGGGCATTGGCCAAACTTGACTGGCTGGTAGCTGTTGACCTGTGGGAAACCGAAACGGCCTCATTCTGGCAGAAGGAAGCAGGGGTGAATCCTGCTGACATAAAAACTGAAGTATTCCTTCTTCCGGCTTGTTCATCCATTGAAAAAGAAG
>DATCTV010000022.1 GCA_036567785.1 Desulfomonilia bacterium
CAACGGAAATAAATTCCATTCCCGAACGGATGCAGGGAAACCGGACCACGAAACGTGTGCTGCTGCAAACAATAAAGCTGTCAGCACGACTTCCAGCGAGATGTCCTCAGTGATGCGGATGCTCCTGCCAAAGACGGACAGCAGCAGTGTCACGGGCAAGGCGCGATAGACGATCTCTTCGGATGGACCGCAGATTAACAGTTGAAAGCCCAGACTGCCGAGAACATTGCGCACGGACAATGGATATGCATATACCGGCAAGTTGCCGATGCTTTGCATTAATAGATGATAAGCCAGCGCGATACCCGTGATCGAAAGTGAGAAAATCAAAACAATTCGACCGCCGGTGCGAACATCGCCGGTCTGAAATCCGAATTCTTTCTGGATGAAGCATTTGAGGATCCAGATGAGCGCGGCGACGAGGATCATCTGCACCAGATGATGCATGGATAAGCGTGTGAATGACTGATCCGGATCGATCATCTCCCATTGGATCCAGTCTGCCACAGCCCAGCCGAGTTTTCCGGTTGCACGCTGGATGACGAATAACCCGATCAGCGTTGCAGCGACTGCCAACGCTTTAATGATCATCGGCTGCTCCTTGTGAAGCGGAACTGCTTGTGTGGAAGCATCGATCTTTGCTTGCCTTGCCTGTATCGTTTTCTCATGATCCTCTGTCATTGCATTGCCTCCATTCCGCATTCCATCTGTTGTCCTGTACCTCATTGCGAAAAAAAAGTGACACAGTATATTCACGTTTAACAGGGTCGAATCGAATCACTTTCAGAAAGGTACAGGTTTTCAATCATCATAACACACCCCTGACGAATATAAAACAAGTAAATTTAAAACAGCGATTCGAAATTAAGAGAAACTATTAGTGATTTAGATTGATTCGATAAGTAAGTCTAAATTGCGAATAGTTGCATATAGATCCGGACATTTAAAATAGAGAAAACCATTTATAAAAATAGAGGATATAGCTATGTTGTTTTATTCTGGGCAGGGACAAGCCCTGCCCCTACGATGTAATTGGATGATCGATTTTTTGTAGGGGCAACCCTTGCGGTTGCCCAATATCAATATGTTTCGTCATGATTCTCTATTGTTCCACCATCTTCACGTGTGTCATATCGACCGACAAATCGGCTATAATGGTCTTAACATGCCCGCCAGCGGGCAGCCCATACACAAAAAAAGACAAAGCCCCTATGAGTGAAATCCGACCATCCTGGCTGGGGATCCCCCTTTTTGAACACAACTGCCATGTCGTGCATCTGGAAACGCGCAAAACGGAGGAGTTGCTCCCATGCAGCCGCTGATCCGTACGAAATTTTTCATTCCTGCGCTTCGCGACAACATCGTTCCACGTCCGCTGCTCCTCGAAAAAATGGCACTCGGCGCGCAAAAAGCGCTGACGCTGATCTGTGCGCCAGCCGGTTATGGTAAGACAACGCTGTTGGCTGCCTGGATTGCTGCTGTACAGTGCTCAGAAGCTGCCACCACACCGGCAATCTGCTGGGTTTCCCTCGATCCGGATGACAACGATCCTGTGAGATTTCTTTCGTATCTGACAACCTCCTTAGAACAAATCCGGCTGCAGCTCAGCCCGGAAATTCAGGAGCTCCTTTGTTCCGGGGATGTCCTCCAACCGCAAACGCCATTGTCGATACTCGTCAATGAGCTGCAGGAGCTCAATCAACCCGTGTGGCTCGTTCTGGACGACTATCAGTTCATCCGGAACACCGCCATCCATGATGGTATGCTGTTCCTGATAGAGCATTTACCGCAGCACATGCATGTGATGATCGCGACACGATCGGATCCACCACTTGCCTTGTCCCGCCTGCGTGCCTGCAATGCACTATGCGAAATCCGAGCGGAGGATCTGCGCTTTTCACTGGATGAAACAGCCGCCTTTTTAAAAAACGGCTTCCGTCTCGTCCTATCCGATGACCAGATCCGGACACTGGGACACCGAACCGAAGGCTGGATCGCCGGACTGCAGCTTGCCGGTGTCTCATTACAGGGACGGGCAGATCCCGCCTACTTTATCGAAGCATTTTCGGGCAGCCACCGCTTTATTATGGACTATCTGACAGAAGAAGCGCTCAGCCGCCAGCCGGAATCCATTCAACATTTTCTGCTGCAGACTTCCATTCTGGACCGTATGAATGATGCGCTATGTGCGTTCCTGATGGAAACTGACGAAGCGCCATTCCATGCGGCCGACTGCCGGCTGGGCGATCTGGAAAGCCGCGGCCTTTTCCTGGTGCCTCAGGATGATGAACGCGTCTGGTATCGCTATCATCATCTGTTTGCCGATTTGCTGCGTGCGCGCCTGCAGGCTGTGGCGCCGCAATCCATCCCGCTGCTGCACCGCCAGGCATCGTGCTGGTTTGAGGACCATGGATTCCTGGAGGAGGCGATTCAGCATGCACTGGCGGCTGCAGACTGGCAGCAAGCCGGCCGGCTGATTGTCGAACAGATGCCATCGTTTCTTGAAAATGGCCAAATGTCAACAGTCATGACCTGGCTCGACCGTTTTCCACAGCAGAAACTGTTAGGCAATCCCGTTCTGTGTGTGCAAGCTGCCGAAATGTATGCGCAGGCTGGCCGGATTGACCAGATCGATCCGTTGTTGGACAAAGCAGAGGCGATTCTGAACGCCAAATCGTATGAACCGGATTGCGGGCAGACTGAGCTTTCATCAGACACTGGGGTCTATGTCCGTTCCATGGCAGCCATCCTGCGTGGTCTCAAAGCTGTATGTTCCGGCTGTCCATCGCTTGCACTGGAACTGACACAAACAGCGCTGGTTACGGTACCGGAAATGCAAGCCAAGGAACTGGCGGTACTGTATTGGGTGCAGGGCTGGGCGTACCGCAGCCTGAGTGATCTGCAGCAATCGCTTGAGCTGCTGACCCGTGCCACAACAATTGCCAGCGCTTCCGGTAAGAAGCTTCGCGATATCTGGACAGACCTCGGCAATGTGACTCGGTTGGCAGGAAAGCTGCCGCAGGCGATTGAAATCTTGACCAACTCACTGCAGAAGGCACAACAGCATGGTGATGCGAATCAGGGAAATCTATCCAGAGATGAAGCTTTCCTAAGTTACTTGTATTATGAGCAGAATCATCTTGAGTTGGCGTATTCCTATGCGAATCGCGCCCTTGTTCATACACGCTGGTGGCCAAGCCATAATATCATCGCAATGGCTTATGTGAGCCTGGCATGGGTCGCGTTGGCAAGGGCGGATCTGTCCGGTGCCAGGCAGGCGATGCAAGCTGCAGAGAAAGAACGGGCAGACCGTCTGATGACGCCTTTTGTTCACAGTCTGATCGAGAACACCTGGCCGCTAATCTGGTTAAAAGAGGATCGCCGGGATCAACTGGAGACCTGGGAGCAGGACACGCTCCACAGGGTTGAATCTCCGTGCGGTTTGGATGAATATCAGGAGATGCGCCTGACGATGCTGATCCGCGTAGGGATGGAAAGAACCCGACAAGATAAGAAACGGGAGCGCTATCAGCTTTGTCTGCAGCATTCCGCCCGCGTTCTTGAAAGCAGTCATTCATCAGGCCGTGGGAATACACTGGTAGTCATCTTGTTATACCGGGCATTGCTGTTCCATCTTACTGGAAGGTTTCGTGAAGCGTTTGCCGAGTTGGCCGCGTGTTTTTCTCTGGCAGAGCCTGCCGGTTATGTGCGCATTTTTCTCGACGCCGGCGAATCAGCACAACTGCTGATTGCAGCCTATCTGCAGGAATCCAGTCCCGCACATGCTGCCTTTGCGCAGAGCCTGCTGGTTGAATTCGAGCGGCTTCCTTCTGCAAAACCGCATCCGAAAGGTTTGCAGGAAGTACTGACTACGCGTGAGATTGAGATTCTAAAGCTGTTGACAGAAGGTTGTTCAAATCGTGAAATGGCCAACCGGCTGTTTCTTTCAGAAGGCACGATCAAATTCCATGTCCATCATATCCTTGAAAAATTAAATGCATCCAGCCGCA